>CAJOMI010000089.1 GCA_905235545.1 uncultured Lachnospiraceae bacterium
GAGTTTCTCAATTATGTAGCAGGTAAACCTTCGGATGATGAGTATGTAAAGAAGCTGGATGCAGCGGTTTACAAGGCACGTCAAAACAAAGAATGGAGGGCGCTAAACGTCCGGTGGACGTTTGTTCAGCGCGGACCGTAATGGAATGGAGACAGAGTATATGACACTTTTGATGAGAGATTTGGAAAATCGTGAGATTGGTATTGAAGAAGGGATTGAAAAAGGACGTGAACAAAGAGATAGAGAAAAAATTGAAGTTATGTTAAGAAAGGGTAAATCCGTTGAAGAGATCGTTGATTTTTGTGATTACCCTGCAGAGCTTGTCAAAGCTGTGCAGGAAAGCCTTTTAGTAACACATTAATACGTTAGGCACATATTTTCATAAAACAATAGTTATCATGGCGTTATGAGTAGGGATACTTGTAACGCCTTTTTATGTTAATGGCAACTTCGATTGACAGGGGAATCAAACCTATTTGTAAACTAACAAATATAGAGCCTTTTACGATGTATACCTTATTGATTTTCCGATGGATAAAGAAAAAGAGGGAAATTGGGTATAGTAAATCTGACTACTCTGCATTATAATGATTTTGTATTACTGAAATGAAATCTTTTCATGATAGTCATATAATCGAAGAACTCTAAAGGGGAGCAAATCAGAAACCCCGCTAAAAGGTCGGGGAACACCTAAAGATATGCGTCTTGCCATAGAGCGGGTTCTATTGACTTTGGCTAAAAGTGATGCCACCATTCTGCCAATCAGAATTGATCGAAAATGTAGAGAAAGAATACAGCATGAAAATGAATGTCTGAACACACATATAGTATAAAGCTGCAAAAGATGTTGGAGATAGCACTACGACACTAATTACAGTGTAAATTATCAAAGTGAAACGCTCTTAAATTAAAATCAAAATCCAAAAGAAATTTATATAGGAGAATAACCATGAACAATGGCAATATACCTGACCCGTATGATAATGTAAAATATTTTAAACGTTATAAGTCTAAATATATGAAAGAACAACAGAAATACAAATGGAAAGCATTATTTTTATTTATCGGTTTTATTATATTTCTTATTGTTGGTACAATAGAAACAGGAATAACAATCTATAATCAGATAAACCTATATCATGATCAAAAATATGTAGAGAAGAATTATAACAGAACAATCGGAACAATCACTTTAGTATGGCCTACAGTTCACGAAAGTTATTATATAACCAGCTACAATGGGCATGATTACAAAATAAAAGTCAATGCTAATACTGTATATTATAGTTATTTTTTAAATGATAAGGAATATAAGGGTGAAAGCTTAACAAAAGAAGATGTGGATAACGGTATGCAGGGGCAACCTATAGATTTGTATATAAATCCTGAGGATGTGTCTATTTCCTATTCATATCTGGATATACAGCCCACAAGTACAAAAATAAGTATAATAATACATATCTTTAAAATGAAAATATTGTGTTGTATAGATATATTGATGATTAGGTATATACTAATTACCGGCAAAGCTAAGCGAACGAAGACAATTTAGTTTAATAAATTGTAGAGATGTAAGAGATTTAATACTTCGTGCAAAAGGTTACAAATAGAAAGACTTATTTCATTGACTTTTATATGAGAATATGTTTCTATAAATAGAAAAACAGGAAATAGAGGAATGATATAGAGACAGGGAGGATTTAAAATGGCAGATACAGAAGAAGATGTAAAGGGAATCAGTGCGCAGGAATTTAAAAACCTCGACAGGGATAAGGTTACAATCGTTGATCTGCGGGAACCGGACGAAGTTCTCATTCATGAAATCGAAGGAGCAATCAATATTCCGTTCAGCCGGATATGGACAAAGATTGACACGATTCCAAAGGACAAGCCGGTGTACATAATCTGCAGCACAGGGGATTTGAGCGAGGAGATTGCAGAGATCCTGCAGGAGCGGGGATATGAGGTTTACAATGTGGAGGGCGGATTTCGGGAGTATCGCAAGATTCTGGATTCGGGAAAAAAGGATAGAGCTACGGAAACGAATGGGAAGCAGGACAAGGCGAAGGATGAAGCATCCGTACAGGATGACATTGTCTATATTGATGCAAAAAATCTAAGGTGCCCGGGACCAATCGTCAAAGTTGCGGATACGATTCGTGGATTGAAAGCGGGACAGACGGTTGAAGTGGAAGCGACGGAAGATGCTTTTTTATCGGATATCAAAGTGTGGTGTGAACGCACGGGAAACAGTCTGGACGACATTCGCACAGAGGGAGATTTGATTAAGGCAAGAATTACAAAGAAAGACACCCAACCGGAAAATGCCCCGAAGGAAGAAGTTTCTCCTGATCCGGACAACGATAAGACGTTTGTCGTATTCAGCGGAGATCTCGATAAGACGATAGCTGCCTTTATCATGGCAAACGGAGCGGCTGCCATGGGCAGAAATGTGACGATGTTTTTCACGTTTTGGGGTTTGAATATTCTTCGAAGACCGAAAAAAGTCCGCGTGAAGAAGAACTTTATTGAAAAAATGTTTGGCTTTATGATGCCGAGAGGAACGACGAAACTGGGACTTTCCCGTATGAATATGTTTGGAATGGGACCGAAAATGATACGCGGTATTATGAAGAAAAAAGGAATTGCATCATTGGAAGAACTGATCGAGGACGCGAAAGCACATGGTGTCCGTCTGGTCGCTTGTCAGATGTCCATGGATATTATGGGAATCACCAAGGAGGAACTTATTGATGGAGTTGAACTCGGCGGAGTGGCAACCTTTATCGGTTCCGGTGAAAAGTCCGATATGAGTTTGTTTATATAATTGGGTGGCCATCTGCTTATAATAAGGAAATGTTTTAATTTGCAGTGTATTTTTATTTTATAAAAAGTTTATATTTCATTTATTTGTTTGTTAGTTATCGGTTGTACTCTGACATAGATGCAAATTCATGTAAGATAGTTACAACATAAGGAGGACAAAATGAATAAACGAAATGTAAGAAAATTTTTCAAGCGATCTGTATTGTTAATGGCCATCATTAGCATATATGTATTTCCGGGCCGGGTAAAGGCAGAAGGTGAGGAATCAGGACAGGGGATTTCGGTTGTTACCCGGCAGGAAGACCTTTGGACAAAACCGATAGAAATCCATACTTCGGTGGGAGAAAAGGTGACATGGAAGGTGAAAGTGCCGGAAGAAACGGATTTATATACCGGAATGGGAGCAAATGAGAGTGAAGGGATTGTTTCCTGTGGGTATTCGATCAAGATACCGGAGTTTGGGAAGGGAACCGATACATTCAATAAAGAAGGCGAAGAAGGTCAGGTTAATTTGGCAATTGGAATCAACGAAGTGGTTTCTTTTCAAATCGTTAAGGTGGAAGAGGATACGCTGACAGTGTCGCTTGATGACAAAGAGTATGAATTGAAAATTGGTTCGGAAGGTTATGCAGATGTGCCTTTCTGCTGCTGGATGAGTTCAAAATGTCACAGCAACCGTCTTCATATATATGTGACGGAGTCCCAGGTAGTCAGAGTGGATTATGCGGATTTATGGAAGAGCAATGCCATAACAGCTAAGAAGGGACAGGCTTTTCAGTTGTATGTAGATGTTCCTGAAGGTACGACACCAAGGGGTTGCGGTGGAACCGTAAAGGTTCCGGGATATGAGAAGTGGACGGATGAATATAATAGTGGCCAGAATCATATCGTACTCACGGAAGGATCCAATTTCATATATGAATTTCCGGCGTTTGAGGAACCGGGTGATATACTATTTACCTGCTGGATGGGTTCCGGATGTCATTATAACTATATCCATGTGACCGAAGATGGAACTTATAATGGAAAGGCTCCGGGAGCACCGACCGATATTGAGGTGGAAAGAAACGGTGAGGAAGCAACGGTAAGCTTCGAGGCGCCGGAGATATCAGAGGAAGTGACGATCACCGGGTATGTGGTGACAGCGACTGCGACGGATGGAAGCGGAAGAAAGAGAGCAAACGGTACAGAAAGTCCGATCACAGTGACCGGGCTGGATGCGGAAAAGACATATACCTATACCATTATGGCAAACAGTACAGCTGGAAAAGGTACCGTTTCAGAGGCGGTGCAGGAGCCGGAAAAGGAACTTGGGGAAGTGAGAGATCCTGAGGAAGGAGAAAAGCCGGGGCAGAAAGATTCCGAGGAATTGCAAGACCCTGTGAAAGTTGAACCGGAGCAGAAGGATTCTGAAAAGATTGATTCCCATGTGGAAGAGGAACCTGAATACGAGACGGTGACAACAAAGGCAACATTGGATAAAGATGGAAGTATCATAGAAAAAGATAAGAAAACCGGAAAAGAGAAGTCAAGTGTCACGATTTCCCGTCCGACGATATTCACGCTTGATCAATCAGAGTATGTGTATGACGGAAAAGAGAAAAAGCCGGCTGTTACGGTAAAGGCAGCTGACGGAAAAACCATTGATCCTGCGAATTACACCGTTACCTATGAATCGAACAAGTCGGTTGGAACAGCAGTCGTAAAGGTTGTATTCAAAGGCAATTACTCCGGAACAAAGGAATTGCAGTTTACGATCACACCAAAGGGAACAACGATTTCTTCCTTGAAGAAAGCAAAAAAGGGATTTACGGTTAAGTGGAAGAAGCAGACGACAGAGACAACAGGGTATCAGATCCAGTACAGTACAAAGAAGGCATTCTCTTCCGATAAAAAAACGGTGACCGTTTCAAAGAAGAGTACAACATCGAAAAAGATTACAAAGCTTAAGGCAAAGAAAAAATATTATGTTCGGATTCGTACCTATAAGAAGGTTAACGGAAAAACATATTATTCTTCCTGGAGTAAAGGAAAGACGGTAAAGACAAAGTAATCATAAGCCTCCGGCGGATTGAAATCTAATGATATGATAAATTTTGGGATAGTTCATTGCAACTATCCCTTTTTGCGTAGGGGAGCCCCTCTACTTGATTTGCCAAGGAGCCACCTGTCATGTTTGCAGGGGAAGATGGCGCTTCATCTACAGCATATCAATGTGAAAAAGTGCGGGAACCAGTTTATAAATTGTTTATAAATTGTTTAGGGTAATGTAATACAAGACAGATAAACTGATGTCTATGTAAAATACCGGCTGATGGAATGCTGCACTGGAGGAAAATATGTCACGTTTATATAGGGTTTGTATTTTGGTAATTGTATCGCTTCTGCTTTTTCATTATGTAGAGAAAGTTTCGGTAAACGCACAGGAGAAGGGACAGGTCGTTGTTACTGAACAAAAAAATTTATGGACGGATACCATCACGGTACAGGTGGGAGTTCCGGTAAAATGGTATGTGAATGTGCCGGCAGACGCAGATGTGTATAATGGCATGGGTGCAAAGAGGGATTTAAAGAGAGTGGCATGCGAATATTCTATCAAAATTCCTTCCCTTTCGAAGGGGACAGACAGTTTTACACCGGACGGAGAAGACGGACAGATCAATTTAAAGTCAGGTTCCAATCTGGTG
The DNA here is from genome assembly GCA_905235545.1 of uncultured Lachnospiraceae bacterium. GTDB lineage: Bacteria > Bacillota > Clostridia > Lachnospirales > Lachnospiraceae > CAG-590. Next base: position 5,514 of record CAJOMI010000089.1, read on the forward strand.
CTTTCCTTTACACCGGAAAAGACGGGTGATATACAGTTCTGCTGCTGGATGGGCTCGGATTGTCACAGCAATGTAATTCATATAATCGGTGAGGAAGAAAATACAAGCGCAGATAGAACGGAAGAAACTTCGGGAAAAGAAGCGTCTGACGGCACGACGGAAAGAGATTCGGGAAAAGAAGCGACTGACAGCACAACGGAAAGAGATTCGGAAAAGAAAACAGCCAACACAACAGCGGAAAAGAGCACGACAGCATCGGAAAAAACGCAGGAAAAATCTGCCAAGGCGGAAGATGCAGCAAAAGCAACGGATGCGGTTTCGACTTCGGAACGTACCGGAGAGAACGGAAAGGATACATCAGATAAGGATACAACTTCCTCAGGGAACAGTACGTCAACAAAAAGTTCGGGTCAAAAGACATCGACGAAGGGAAAAAACACGGCTAAGAACGGTACTGCAAAGAGTAACACAGGAAATTCATCAAAAAGCAAATCCAATACCACGTCAAAGAAACAGACGCTGATCATCAATCATTCGGATCTGTGGACAGGGAATATTACGGTTCCGGTGGGAACAGAGATTGAGTGGTATGTGGATGTGCCGGCGGATGCAGATGTGTATGGCGGAATGGGTGGAAAACCGGAACTTTCCAGAGTGAGTTGTGACTATTCCATCAAAATTCCATCCCTTTCGAAGGGGACAGACAGTTATACTGCAGACGGGGAAGCGGGACAGATCAACTTAAAACCGGGCAGAAATTTCATCGCAAAGTTACGCCGGACAAGGTGGGGGATATCCTGTTTTGCTGTTGGATGAGTTCTGCATGTCATTGTAACTATATTCATGTGGTGGAGAGCGGAACGGTAAAGGTTTCGGGCGGTTCCGGTAATGCATCCGCTTCCTCGAAAAAGACGGAGGATACAAAAGAGGATCAGAATACAATTGCTGCGGGTGATGCGAATGCACAGAAAGAGAGTGTGGATACGGACGGGGAACACTCGGAAAATAATACGGTCGCCGGAACGGAAAAAGAGGTTGAGTCTGCTGCGACAGAGGATGATAACACTTCAAGTACCGGAATGGAAAAGTCCGGTTCCCTGAGGCAGTCATTGCAATCCGGTGATACTTCCGCAATATGGACCGTGCTGGTGATTCAGGGCATTGTGCTTCTTGTGATACTGGCTTTGCAGATTGTCATCATAAACATTTTATTAAAGAAAAAAAGAATGCCAAACATATATGAGGGAATACAGGATAATGAACAGACTCATGCATAGGAAAAGAAAAGAGAATATGGAAACACCGACCTTAAGAATGTCGGATAGGATCCTGTCCGTTGTTGCCATAACCGGTTTGCTGGTTACGATACTTGCCGGGGTTCAGATTCTTGGCGGGGTAACGATCATAAATCTTTCAAATGGAAATGAACCGCAGACGGCCGTGATTTCCGATGGAGTGCAGATTGTGGATGCCCCAATTACAAAGAAAGGGTTCACATCCATTATTGTGCAACGGGACATACCGTGCGAAATTCATTTCCGCGTGATGACCGGACTGGACGAATGCAATAATGAGGTGGTCATTCCGAAATTTGATCAGGATATCAAACTCTCCGAAGGGGATAATGTGGTTACCATCCTGCCGGATGAGGTGGGGGTATTTCCCTACACCTGCGGAATGAATATGATACAGGCGACGATCACGGTTGCACAGAGGGGGAAGCGTATTCGAAAACAGCGTCCGGCGGAAACGCATCGCAACAGGAAGGCGGATCTGTTGCCGGAGAAGCATATTCGAAAACTGCGTCCGGTGGGAACGCATCAAAACAGGAAGGCGGATCTGTTGCCGGCGAAGCGTATTCGAAAACTGCGTCCGGTGGGAACGCAACGCAACAGGAAGGCGGATCTGTTGCGGGGGAAGCGTATTCGAAAACAGCGTCCGGTGGGAACGCATCACAACGGGAAAGCGGATCTGTTGCGGGGGAAGCGTATTCGAAAACAGCGTCCGGTGGGAACGCATCACAACGGGAAAGCGGATCTCTTACACGGGAAGAAAATCACACAGATGTCGGAGAATGGATGACAGATCAGCTGACGCCCGGCCAGGATGACAGCGTGGCTGCAAGGGAGATACAGACCTGGGAGGGCTGGCTCTTCGACCGTTGTTGTATAGGGATCGATCCGTTCCTGCACACAAAATCC
>CAJOMI010000090.1 GCA_905235545.1 uncultured Lachnospiraceae bacterium
GAAAGAAATGATGTCAACTGACGCACCGGAATTTCGAATATATCAGATGAAAATTCGGAGCATTGTAACAGACTCTGTTTCATCTGTCACAATGCTCCGATTCGTAATCCTACTGATACGGATTAAATACAAGCGTTTCCTAAATGTACAATGCCGTAAGAATTAATTTTAATTCCTTATACGGAGTTACTGTTCACGCATTTTTCATTAAACAGCAGGTGTAGCTGTCAATAAAGCCCGGAGAAAGACCCTCTGAGAACGTCGGCACTTAACGAATGGCGACGAAGAAGACATGAGTTTAGTACCGTTACGTTCGAAGGGAGCGAAAGCGTGTCTTTCGTAGAATTTATTGACAGCCACACTTGCGTCCGGTATCACTGAACTGTATTCATACGGATCAGATTATAAGGCATCTACAAAGCGCATAAATCCTTCTCGACCTTCCGGTGTACACTTGTAAACTCCGGCATCTTCCAGCACTTCAACGAATACTTTTCCGACTTCACTCTTTAAGATATCCATGATATTGTCAGCGTTTATGTCGGTATAGTTTGGAAGAAATTCATCCACCCAGTCGGCGTGTTTTACCAGATCTTCGTTGGAGCGGATATCCTTTCCGGATAAAATGTATTCTGCCAGAAGCTCCAGTTCATGTTTAAGTCTTGCAGGAAGAATGGCAAGTCCCATGACCTCGATCAGTCCGATATTCTCCTGCTTGATGTGATGTAACTTGCTCTTTGGATGGAACAGACCGGCAGGTCTGTCTTCCGTGGTGATATTGTTGCGAAGGGCAAGATCCAGTTCGTATAATCCATCGCGGAAACGGGCAATCGGAGTGATCGTATTGTGGCGCTCGCCGTCTGTTTCAGCATAAATATAGGATGCTTCATCGGTGTAGGTCTGCCAGGTCTTTAATATGTGATCGGCAAGTTCGATGATGTCATCGGTATTTTCGCCTTTTAAACGAATTACGGAAAGCGGCCAGTTGAGGATACCGCACTCGACATTGTCATAGCCGGCTACCTTGAACGTGTTGATTGTATCAGCCTTTGCCATTGCAAAGTCATATCGTCCGCCTTGAAAATGATCGTGACTTAAGATGGAACCGCCAACGATCGGAAGGTCAGCATTGGAACCTAAGAAATAGTGCGGGAACAACTTGACAAAATCAAACAACTTGCGGAATGTATTTTTCTCAATCTTCATCGGAACATGTTCTCCGTTGAACACGATACAGTGCTCGTTATAATATACATACGGAGAATACTGGAATCCCCAACGGGAATCACAGATGGTGATCGGAATGATGCGATGGTTGTGTCTTGCAGGATGTGTGATCGTTCCTGCATAGCCTTCATTTTCAATACAGAGAAGACATTTCGGATAGGAAGAAGACGGCGCATTTTTTGCTGCGGCAATTGCCTTTGGATCCTTCTCCGGTTTGGAAAGGTTGATGGTGATATCAATGTCGCCATATTCGGAAGGAACGCTCCATTTCATATCTTTGCTGATGCGTCCGCGACGAATATAGTTGGTGTCCTGACTGAATTTATAATGTGCATCGGTTGCGGTTTCCGGAGAAATGTCGTATCGCTCCCAAAATGTCCGGATCACTTCTGACGGACGCGGGGTGATGCAGTTCATCAGCTTTGTGTCAAACAGATCCCGATAGGTGATACTGTCTTCGATCAGTCCTTCCTTCACTGCCTCGTCATTTAATGCGCCCAATATCTCATCCAATACAATCTCTTCTCCTGAGATATCGGTATCGGTATATTCATATTTATGAAAGATATCCAATAACAGATTGGTGGAATAAATGCGTTCTTCCTCTGTGATCAATTCACTGTCGATTCCGTATTGGACTAATTTCTTGATATTCTTGTCTAACATAATTCCAATCCTTTCTATATTACATTACAGTTAGATGATTGCGAAACTCCTTAATATTGTATATTGGATTGTACATATTATACAGATTCCATAAACAGGTGCTTTGGAGCCGCCGGTACTTAATGAGCAGTTTACTGCGAATTTAGTACCGTTGCGTGCGACAAGCAGCGGAAGTGTGCCTGTGATGGAACTGTATAATATGTACAATTCTGAAAAAATAAACAAGAGTTTCGCAATTACCTTTTACATTACTTTGATCCCGCCCTGTTTGCGTATATTGAGTACATGACAGGTTCCTTCACCGAGGATGTTCTCGATAAATGCCTTGTAACCTGCAACAGCTTCTTCTTTGACAAATGCCTGAATCGTTCCGGCAAAACCACCGCCATGTACGCGGCAGACTCCGTTATCTCCAAGATAGTGTTCGGAGAGCAGAAGTGTGGTCGGAACCGGTTGCTGATCTTCATATTTGTTCGAATATACATTCTGTAAATACTTGTAGGAAGAATTGCCGGATTCTTTGATGACGGAAAGGAAATCTGCAAACCGGTTCTCATGAAGTGCTTTAGCTGCCTTTTCTACACGCTGATCTTCCGTAAAGTAGTGGAATGCACGAAGAACGGCACGGTCACTTACTTTGCCGTAGAGCTTCGGAACGGAGGCGATGAAATCATCAAATGCCACATCCCTAAGGTATTCCTTGCCGAAGAAATCAGCTACCTGTTTCATCTCAGCCGGGATTGCAGCGTAGTCATCCGTCAGATTGGCATGGGATCCCTTGGTGTCCACGATGCACAGGCGGTACCCGTTGGCCTGGATATCAAAATTGATCTTTGTAACAATCGGCTTGGTCGGATCGGCAAAGTCTATTTCTACAAAATCGCCAACGCTGCAGGCAATCTGATCCATCAATCCGCATGGTTTTCCGAAATATACATTCTCTGCATATTGTCCGATAATGGCGATGTCGACTGCGGATACGGACATATCATTGTAAAGTCCGGATAAAATCGTTCCGATGATGGATTCCAATGCTGCGGAAGAGGAGAGTCCGGAACCGCTTAAAACATTGCTTGTGACATAGGCTTTGAAGGAGCCGGTCTTGTAACTCCGATCCTGCATCCCTTTGATGACACCTTTGATCAGTGCTTTGGTGGTACCTTCTTCTTCTTTTGAAAGAGAAAGATCGGATGCGCTTAAGCGGATCGGATCATATCCCTCAGACACGAAATCAATGGTATCGCCATTCCCTTCTCCTACAATGGCGATTGCATCCAGGTCGATGGATGCGGCGAGTACGCGACCGTGCTGATGATCTGTGTGGTTACCGCAGATCTCGGTTCTGCCGGGTGCGCTATAGATGTCAACGTCGCCCTCACCAAATAATTCAACATAGCGGTTGATCGCAGCCGAATACCTTGTGCGCTGTGCGGCAAGGATTTCTTCACCTGTGCCGTAGATATCGGCGAAAGCAGAGTCCAGTTCCCTGTTTGCAATTTGTGCAAGCAATGTTGTTGTGTTTGTCATAATGTAACCTCCTGAATAAAAATATTACACTTTTTGTTAAAAATATACTGTTTAAATATAAGACATTTTACTGGAAAAAGCAATAGAGTTTTGGTAAAATAAGAAGTGCATGCGGAAAGAGATTTCCATAATGCATAGCAAAAAAACATATAATAAGGAGGATATTGGAATATGTATCAGGCAGAAGCAAAAAGATATGAGGATATGCAGTACCATTACTGCGGAGCGAGCGGATTGAAACTTCCGGCTGTGTCTCTCGGATTGTGGCACAACTTTGGAGATACCGCTTCTTACAGTAATATGGAACAGCTTTGCTTCACAGCGTTTGACAACGGGATCACGCACTTTGATCTTGCAAATAACTATGGTCCGGATCCGGGAAGTGCGGAGAAGAATTTCGGACGCATAGTAAAAGAACATTTATCGGCATACCGGGATGAATTGGTGATCAGCACCAAGGCGGGCTACACGATGTGGGATGGTCCTTATGGCGATTGGGGAAGCCGGAAGTATCTGTTGGCAAGTCTGGATCAGAGTCTTCAGCGTATGGGATTGGATTATGTAGATATTTATTATCATCATCGGATGGATCCGAATACACCGCTTGAGGAGACCATGGGGGCATTGGCTCAGGCCGTGACAAGCGGAAAAGCACTCTATGTGGGACTTTCGAACTATGACGGACCGACACTTGAAAAGGCAACTGCAATATTGGATGAATTGCATTGCCCGTTTATTATTAATCAGAACCGTTATTCCATCTTTGACCGTACGATTGAAGAGAATGGGTTGAAGGAAACGGCAGCATCTCTGAAAAAGGGGATTATTGCGTTTAGTCCGTTGGCTCAGGGAATGCTCACGGATCGTTATCTCAACGGAATTCCGGAAGACAGCCGTATCCGGACGGATGGAAGATTTTTAAATGCAACAGCTCTGACGGAGGAGAAACTTACACAGATCAAACAATTGAATGAAAGGGCAGACATTGGCAGAGATGGCTCTCGCATGGATTTTGAAGGATGGCATTGTGACCAGTGTACTGATCGGTGCATCAAAGACTTCGCAGATTTTGGATAATATCGGTGCATTGAAGAATACGACCTTCTCTGAGGAAGAGATTAAGAAAATTGATGATATTTCAAAATGATAACTTTTTTGGAAGACCTTCCGTCTCGTTCGGAGGGTCTTTCTTTTGGACAACATATACCACACTCGGTGGCGTACGCTATTTTGCTAATTTCCAAAAATACTTTGACGGATAGAGAGTGATATTGTAAACTAAAGAAAGAGAAATAGGAATAGCAAAGACCGGAGAGGAGAGCGTATGGAAGAGTTTGATTTATACGATAAAGAACGCAGGAAGACAGGAAAGACATTGGTGAGAGGGAGCAAGGTGCCCAAAGGGTTCTTCCGGCTTGTCATTCATGTATGTATATTTAATTCTGAGGGAAAGATGTTGATACAACAGAGACAATCTTTCAAAGACGGTTGGGCAAATATGTGGGATATTTCCGCAGGCGGCAGTTCCATTGCAGGTGATACCAGCCAAAGTGCAGCAGAGAGAGAGGTAAAGGAGGAATTGGGAATTTCTCTTTCCTTGGAAAACGTCAGACCTGCACTTACCGTTCACTTTGATGAGGGATTCAATGATATCTATACTGTGATTCAGGATGTTGATCTTGAGAGTCTGCATTTGCAGAAAGAGGAAGTAAAGGATGCAAGGTGGGCGACGGAGGACGAAATCCTGTCCATGATTGACAACGGGGAATTTGTAATCTATGAGAAGTCTTTCATAACATTATTGTTCTATTTACGCGATCACAATGGAGTGCTTGGAAAGGATCCTACGAAGTGAGGAGTGAGAATACATGCATATTGTTGAAGAAGATTTATATAAGGTGGCGTGTCATTTGGATCGGGCAGATCTGAGACTACATGGGATCACATTGGATGACCTGATCGAGCGCACACCTCTCGGTCGGATTTTTATAAGCAGAGCAGCACAACTGGCAAAAGAAAGTACAGATTATGAGTGGTCGGACTGTGGCTTCTCGATGCAGATGGATTTTTATCCGGATGATACGGTGCTGATTTTCTCTGAACGCATAGAGGACTATGTATATAATTTGAATCAAATGGCACAGACTCTGCCAATGGATCAGAAACCCCTTTTTGAAGCGGTGATCAATCGGATTGCGAATGCACCGGAAGATGAGGCGAGGGCCATCATCCGTAATTTTGAGGAGAATGTAAAGGCTGTGTGACGGAGCTTATCAATATATAGTACAGAAGGTGTTAGGATGAACGAAAAGATAGAAACTGTTATTTTTGATGTGGGTGGAGTACTGATCGATTTTTGTTGGGAACGGTATTGTATGGAACTGGGCTTTTCGGAAGATGTGATCCGTACGTTTCATGATCAGATGATCTGTTCGGAAATCTGGGATTTCCTGGATGAAGGGACGATCCGGACGGAGAATGCCATTCAGGAATTTGAGCAAAGGATGCCACAGTATGCCAAAGAGGTGAGAAGATTCTGGCAGCATCCGGAATTTTTTGTAGAGGAGTATGGATATGCAGGGGATCTGATCCGGTCGGTGAAAGAAAAAGGCTATGCGGTTTATCTGCTATCCAATTATCCTTATGATATGTATAAGATGCATTGGCCGAAGTTTTCCTTTTATTCCATGGTCGATGGCTATGTCGTATCGGCCGAAGAGAAGCTTCGCAAACCGGATCCGGCAATTTATCATCTCATTCTGGAGAGATACCATCTGGTACCGGATACCTGTCTGTTTATTGATGATCGAAAGAATAATACGGATGCGGCAATCAGGGTTGGTATGAATGCAGTGCAGTTTACGGATGCGGAAAGCGTCAGAAAACTTCTTGCCTTGTAAGTTGCTTTACATGATGATCAAAATCGTTAATCGGAATCCGTGACAGAGGAGAACGGCATCCCGGAGGTGCAAAATATGTTTGGAAGATCGGAATACAAAAAAAAGATGGAAGAACGTCGGAAGAAGGCCTATGACAGAGTGTATAAATTGCATCAAAAGGCAACATTTCTATTTTATGTCAACGATGCTTACATCGAGCGATATGAGGGAACAGATTATGTGAAACTTGAGGGAGAAGTGGCAAAGGGAAAAGGCAGACGAAAGGATTCCTTTGAACTCTATGACTGTGAGGGAAGAAAAAAAGCAGGGATTACAATGGAGGAAATGTATTGCGGTACAGATTCTGTGGAAGAGATAGAGGAAGATAATCGGAGGATAGCACTTTATCCCAGGGAACAGGATGTTCCATATCAGGCAGGCGATATGATTTGCAAGTTTTGACCATGAGATTGCAGATTCTATGGAAGGAGGATTAGTATGCCGCCAATTACAAATGACTGGGCTTTGGCATTGAAACCGGAGTACCAAAAAGAATATTATAGAAAATTATATCAGAAGGTAAATGAAGAATACGCAAGCGGAAGAGTCATATATCCGCCGGCCGATGACATATTTAATGCATTCCATATAACGCCGCTTCATGAGGTGAAATGCGTCATTATCGGTCAGGATCCGTACCATGGGGAGAATCAGGCGCATGGATTATGTTTCAGCGTGCAACCGGAGGTAGAGATTCCTCCGTCTTTAGTCAATATCTATAAAGAACTGCATGACGATTTGGGATGTTATATTCCGAATAACGGATATTTGGTAAAATGGGCAAAGCAGGGAGTTCTTCTGCTCAACAGTGTATTGACGGTTAGAGCGCATCAGGCGGCCTCCCATCAGGGAATAGGGTGGGAACAGTTTACAGATGCGGTTATGGACGTTTTAAATGAGCAGGACAGACCGATTGTGTTTCTGCTTTGGGGCAGACCGGCACAGATGAAAGCCGCCAGATTGAACAATCCGAATCATCTGATCCTGAAAGCACCTCATCCAAGTCCGCTCTCGGCATATAGGGGATTTTTCGGCTGCAGGCATTTTAGTCAGGCAAATGCTTTTTTGGAGGAGCACGGACTTAAACCGATTGACTGGCAGATTGAGAATGTATGAAAAAGTGATTAGAAGGAAGTTGAAAATATGGCATTACTAAATGCAGATGCAATAGAAAATTTATTACACAGTTCCAGTATCTCTAAGGGAATCGAGAGAGCGATGCAGCATATTGAAAATGAGACGGGAGCCGACCGGATTGATATTGTGGACTATGAGGAACATCGGGCAAGACTGGAGATTGCTTATAATCTGGGAAGCGAAGAAGGGTGTCTTGAATCAAAGTTGCAGACTTATGTAGAATCCGTAGAGGACTGGCTTCATTTTGAAAAGGATGACATATATTGCATTCAAATGGGAATGCAATTTCATTCAGAGGAAGAAGAAGCCTTTTATAAAGAGCTGGGTTATCAGACGGCTGTGGAGTTTCAATTGACCAATCATGGCAATATCATTGGTTACATACTGATCGGATGGCAGAAGAAATGCAGATTATCCGAAGAAGATCTGCAACAACTTCATGTGTTGTTCAAATTGATGAATGATCAACTTATTAAAGAGTTTTGCAGTGAGGAATTGGGAGAAGGCGATTGGAGATTGTTTCGTCTTTCGAATTCCATGACAAAAACGCTGATTTATCTGGTCGATGAGAATTATAGGATTCAGTTCATCAACGAATATGCAAAGGAACAATATCCGAATATTCAGGTTGGAGATTTGAGCTACAAAGCATTCAGAGGAGAAAATGCGGAAGATAAGGATAGTTTTCTAAATGAGGTAGCGGATGGTGTGTATCTGGAAAGAGATATCTATTTCAGTCGCTTTGAGGATACTTTTCATGTGGTGGCTGCGACAGTGAATGTTCTAAATGAAAAAAAGAACTATCTGATATCCATGCAGAAAAGGGAAGAGAAAGATAAATTAGATCGCAGAAATGCGGTAGACCGGAAATTTATCTTTTTGCTGAGACAGATTTATAAGGATCTGATCGGAGTAGAGATTCGAAGAGATGTCTGTTACAATCTGCTAGAGGATGATATGAATCAACGCTTTTCTTATAGCATGGGTTTCGTCCTGAAATGGTTAGGGAAGGTACATAGTGATGACAAGCAGAAGTTTATGGAGTGCTTTGGCCTTGATTTCCTTCAGAGTGCATATCAGGAAGGAGTGAGAAAAAAAGAACTGCGTTTTCGATATCTCACACATAGCGGCAATTATGAGTATATGAATGGAATTATTCTGTTTGATCAAAATTCCCAAAAGGATGCCACTGCGTATATCTGGTTTCAGAATGTGGAACAGGAGAGAAATATTCAGATTGAAGAGATCAACCAACTCAGAGAGTCACTGATTGCAGCGAGATCGGTGGCAGATTTAAGAGGGGATATTCTGTTAAATCTATCCCATGAGATCCGTACGCAAATGGGTGGCATCATCAATATGACAGGTGTGGCAAGACAGGTATATAAGGAGGAAAACAAGCTCTTAGAATGTCTTTCCAATATCGATGAATATGGGTCTCATATGATGCAGGTAATGGACTCTGTGTTAAATGCACTGAAAACGGAGCCTGATAATTTCAAAATTGTAAATCAGATATTCAAAATGGAATCTTTGCTGAATCGAATTGATATTGCTGTTATGCCGAAAAGGGAAACATCCATTTTCGAACATCTTCCAGAATACAATTTAAGGAACTGGTAGGAGATGATCTGAGGATTTATCAGGTGCTTCGAACCTTGCTCAATCATTTTATCAAAGAATGTCCGATTGGCGGGGAGATCAGTCTGTCTGCAAATCAGGTTGCGGTAGACGGTAAAATCGTGTATATCCGGTTTGTGATAGAAATGAAGGGTTATATCTTGCAAGATGAATTGAAGGAGAGTCTGTTTGATGTTGTAAGTGCTTCAGATAAAACCTTCATGCAGGATGCGTATTATGAAATTTCCATAGCGGCAAACATTGCCAGAATGCTTGGCGGACAGATTGGGATGGATTCCAATGAGGAAAAATCCAGAATTTATATGACATTTCCGTTGGAAATAAAAGAAAAAGTCAAAATAAATCTTCCGAAAAAAGAAATTCCGATTACAAATTTTGAGGGAAAACGAATTTTATTCGTAGAGGATGATGAGAGAGCGTGGGATGCCACCAAAGCAATCCTCGAAGTGGGTGGATTTCAGGTTGATGTTGAAAAAAACGGGGAAAAAGCGGTGATTCGATTCGTTTCTTTGCCGGCGTACACTTATGATGCAATTTTGATGGATGTACACATGCCGGTCATGGATGGAAGAGAGGCGACAAGATGCATACGGATATCCGGTAAGGAAGATGCGGAGACGATTCCGATTATTGGTTTGATGGCAAATACCTATGAGGAGGATATACAGGCTTCTCTGGATGCGGGTATGCAGGCACATCTGGCAAAACCGGTTGAAGTAAATGATTTATATCAAGTCTTGAAAAGAGTGATTCTTTCGGAAGACGCCAAAAAAGAATCCTAAACGAAACAGTTAAGAGACGGTCGGACCATGAAGGTTCGGCCGTCTCTTGAAATCCGGTGTTGGGATATACCCTGATACAAGGAAAGAGGAGAAAAAAGCTTGCATTAAAGGAATTGTAACAATGTAATACGAAGTGTATAATTGAAGAAAAAGAATGATCGGTTGCTGTAGGACACTTCAGTCGATGTTCTATCGATTCCGGAATTTATATTCCTTTTCTTCAAGGATACCGTTAGCGGTATCCTTTCTCTTAACCGTTATTTGTAAGACATGGTGCTTTTTTGTCAAAGGCAGGATTGAAGGCGTAGAAGTTCTTTGCGTCCAGATCATCCTGAATCAGGCGAAGACTCTCTCCAAATCTCTGATAATGCACCATTTCACGGGCACGTAAGAATTTGATTGCCTCGTATACATCCGGTTCATCCCGACATAACCGTAAAATGTTGTCGTATGTGATGCGTGCTTTCTGCTCGGCAGCCAGATCTTCGTGCAGATCGGCAATCGGATCACCGGTGGATTGCAAAGTGGCTGTGGAGAATGGAACACCGCTGGCTGCCTGCGGCCAGATTCCGATCGTGTGATCCACATAGTATTGATCAAATCCGGAAGATTCGATCTCGCTCATTGTCAGATTTTTTGTAAGCTGTGTGATAATGGTTGACACCATTTCTTCATGCCCCAATTCTTCGGTGCCGATGTCTGTCAGCACACCGATCACCTTATTGTTTGGCATTGCATATCGCTGGGAAAGATATCGGGTAGAAGCGCCTTTTTCCCCATCGGGACCGCCGAGCTGAGACATGATCGCCATAGCTAATTTTGCATTTGTTGTTTTAATATTTACCGGGAATTCCAGCATTTTCATGTAAGTCCACATACTCAATCACACTCCTTCTGCCATGGCCATGGTTCGTTTCCCCAGGTCCAGTAATTGTCGTCTTTTACTCCATAGATCGTAAGAGGTTCAAATTTCTTCTCATAAAGGGAAACCGCTTTTTGGAAGGATTTTCGGTACTCCTGATAGGCATCCGATGCACAGTCATTTTCCGGCTGTGTATCCAGAAACAGCGCTAATTCTATCATAGCAAAGTTCACAGAACGGATGTATTCCATCAATTCATGTTGGCACATATTTTCCATTGTTAACACCTCATTCCGCAAAAGATTTTAGATCTTTGAAAAGGGTTCCTTCCTTTAATGCACAGTCGGGTTTGTAAAGATTTCCCCACTGCTGCCATGGAACGTATGCCATTACAACCGGAAAGTCATCCCCCAATTTTTTCATGGCATCTTTTTTGTCACATTTTTTCTCTTTGGCGGAGCAGACGCATTCAATTTCCATGCTTCGTCCGGTATTGTCGTACAGTGTTCGATGCTGCTCGTTATAGCCATAATTTGGATTTGTATAATTGCAGCCGCATCTTCCGTTTTGTCCATTCATGTTGCGGTAAGCACTCAAGGGCATTCTCCTTATATCTTTGCTATACTACATAATATGAAAGTTTCCGAAAAATGTGACGAATTTGTACTTACTATTCTATGCGTGAGTATCAGGGAAAATTCCGAAACGTGTCAAAAAAAACTGACTTCTTGATGAAATCAAAATAATAGGGTATAATAGGTGTAATTGACCTGCAAGGCATTGTTTACTGACCGGGAAGCATGAATCAAATGGTATAATTAGAGAATGAGGAAGAACGAGCAGAGATTGAAAGTCGGTTGAATGAAGATGATAAATTTGGAGATACTTAATTCCAATAGATAAAATACCGAAAAACTGCGATGGCAAATAAGAAGGGGAGTCTTATAGCATGTATACGATTATTGTTGCGGACGATGAAGAAGAACTTCGTCGGGCACTTATAGAAAAAGTGAATTGGGAAAATGTTGGATTTAAAGTTGTCGGGGAAGCAGAAAATGGGATAGAGGCACTGGAATTGGTAGAAAAGCTGAATCCGGATGTGCTCCTTACAGACATTCGTATGCCTTTTGTGTCAGGAATAGAGCTGGCAAGACAGGTGCGGGAAGTTCATCCGTCAACACAGATTGCATTTCTCAGTGGACATGATGACTTTTCCTATGCCCAGCAGGCGATTCAATACAACATTATAAGCTATATGCTGAAACCGATTTCAGCTTCGGAACTTACGGAAGAATTGCGTAAGATTAAGGAGAAGATTGATGAACAGTTTCGCAAGTTTGCTGCAGGTGGACATGAGACAAGCAGAGAAACGGTTATGTCGTTTTTTATGACGCTTCTTTTGGATGAATTTCAGACAGAAAATGATGCCAAGAGGGATCAGGAATTGCTGGAAAAGCTGGTAGATATAGGACTTGTAAAAAATGGAGACAGCTCCATGATGTATACGGTTATGACTACCAGTATATTAAATGAGGCAGAAGAAAATGTAACCGAAGAGACAAATGTGAATGCGGTGAATTCCGTTCTGAACAAATATTTTAAAGTGGTTAGTTTTTATATAAACGGAAAAATTACTTCTATATTAATGTCCACGAAGAGAGGGTATGATAAATATCTGCATATTGCGGTAGAGGAGATTTCGGAGAAAGTAAAACGAATCATGGGTAAGGATTCCATGATTGGAATCGGAAGAATTGAGTCAGGTCTTTCCAATATTCATAAGTCGTATGTGGAGTCGGTAAAGGCAATCAGCTATTCTGCGACACAGAAAAAGGGCATATACTTTATTGCAGACATGGAACAGTATAAAAAAAGGGCAGAGCAGATCAGTGAAAAGGCTATGGAGATTATCAACAGTAATTATATGGATCCGGATATTTCCCTGGTTTCCGTCAGCAACGAAATTGCAGTGAGCCCCAATTATTTAAGTGCAATGATCAAGAAATCTACCGGCTGTACATTTATAGACTTACTGTCCAAAAAACGAATTAATGTTGCGACAGATCTGTTGCTGCATTCCAACTACAAGATTCGGGAAATAGCAGAACAGTGCGGGTACAGTGATCAGCATTACTTTAGCTATTGTTTTAAAAAAATTACGGGTATGTCTCCAAATGCGTGTCGACGCGGAGAAACAGAGGATAACAAACTGAATGAAAAATAATAAAACGTTTCGAAACAATATAAGGGACAGAAGAATTTCACTGTCGTCTGTTATGACCTGTATGGTGGCGTGCATTGTACTGGTCGCATGTATCATCGGTGTGGTTATTTTTACTTCTTTTTATGAAAATTCCGTTGAACAGAATGCGATTACCAACAGCGATCAGGTGGTATCCCAGGTGGAGAACATGGTTACCAATTATACCAAGGATATGAGCAATATCATGGAAATGGTGCGTGTAAATATGGATAAGACGGAAGATGAACGCAATGATTTTTTTCAAAATCTTATTCATATCAGAGAAGACGTGGAAGCGATCACCGTACATAACGAAGAAGGAGAACTGATCGCGTATTGGTCAAACGAAAGTGAAACCGTGCTCAAACATCCGCGCTATAATAATCTCTCCTATACAAAGCTTGAGGATGATGGCCTTTACATCTCTGCACCGCATGTGCAAAATCTATTTAAAAATTATTATCCATGGGTCGTTACGTTTTCACAGAAGATGCAGATAGAGGAAGACGAAGTCATACAGGTTTCCATGGATATCCGTTTTTCCAATATTGCCGATTACGTGGATGCGGTGGGAATCGGAACACATGGATATTGCTATATTGCGGATAAAGACGGTAATATCGTATATCACCCACAGCAGCAGTTGATATATGCGGGACTAAAAAAGGAACAGAGCGATAACATCCGTGAGTATAAAGACGGGACACATACATTAAACGGAGTGATTTATACGATTCATTCTTTGAAAAACTGTGACTGGAGGATCATAGGCGTAAGTTATGTAGATGAACAGATTGGAGCGAAGGTGTCCGGGATGATCCGGGCGGTGCTTTTTGTGGCGGTTATGGTGATCCTGGCTACGGTGCTGGCCGGAGCGCTATTGGCAAAAACATTTTCCAGACCGGCAAAAGAGCTTGCTTCAGCAATGAGTCGATTTGTAAAAGAAGCAGAGAGTTTTGAGTTTTATCCGGTAAAGGGAACTGAGGAGATCGAGGTACTTTCGGATTCATTCGGACACATGGTCTTGCAGATACAGGAATTGATGGAGAAAGTGCGCAATGAAGAAATTACCCTGCGAAAGACAGAATTGAATGCTCTGCAGGCACAGATCAATCCGCATTTTTTATATAATACACTGGATTCCATTGCATGGATGTGTGAAGTCGGAAGAACGGATGAAGCAATAGAAATGGTAAATGCACTTGCGAGACTATTCAGGATCAGTATCAGCAGAGGACATGAACTTATTACCGTCGAACAGGAGTTAAAACACGCGGAGTGTTATTTGAAAATTCAGAAATTCCGATATAAGAGTCAGTTTACATACGAGTTCAAAGTGGAAGAAAGCTGCATGGGATATTTGTGCAACAAGATCACCCTGCAGCCGTTAATAGAAAATGCGATAGTGCACGGGCTGGATATGTCCGAGAAAGGGGAAATACTCATAGAAGTATATGAACAGGGTCAGGATATCATTATGAAGGTCTGCGATAATGGTGTAGGAATGACTCAGACTCAATGCGAAGAGATTCTTCAGAAGGACAGCCATCATAATAACGGTATCGGAATCAAGAATGTAAATGACAGAGTGAAGATTTATTTTGGTGAGCAATACGGAGTGACAATTTCCAGCGAATTGGATGAGGGTACAAAAGTAGAAATATGCATGCCAAAGATACTGGAGGAAGATTATGAAATGTAGCAGAAAAAAGAGAACAGCTGTACTGTTCATAACAATATGTCTGGTAATGACTGTCTTAACTTCCTGCCAGTTAAAACAAATGGAAGCAGGGTCGGACAATTCCAAAATAAATGTCGCGGTCATTGCAAAATCTACCACATCCCAATACTGGAAAACGACCTTTGCAGGAGCGAATGCAGCAAGCGCGGAGTACAATCTGGATATTACGTTTGAGGGACCGTATAATGAAGAGGATTACGAGACGCAAAACAAGATGATCCGTGCAGCTGTAGAAAATGGTGTGGATGCAATTGTGTTTTCGGCAGTGGACTATAATGCAAATGCGGAAGCGATCGATGAAGCTGTGGGAGCAGGGGTGAAAGTGGTAGTCATAGACAGCGATGTAAACAGTGATCTGGTCGGGTGCAGGATCAGCACGGACAATTATAAAGCAGGTCAGATGGTGGGAGAAGCTGTGCTGGCGGGAGAAGAAGAATCACTAAAAGTCGGAATTGTTAATTTTGATAAAAATTCGGAAAATGGTCAGCAAAGAGAAAGAGGCTTCCGTGATTATGTGGCAGACAATGAACGGGTCACGATCATTTCTTCTATTAATGTAAACTCTACGACGGCAGAGGCCAAAGCGGGAACCATCAGAATGCTGAAGGAAAATCCGGGAATAAACATCATAGTTACTTTTAATGAATGGACCAGCCTTGGCGTGGGATATGCGGTTCAGGAGCTGGGGCTGGCGGATGAAGTAAGAGTAGTGGCTTTTGACAGCAATGTGGTATCTGTTGGAATGTTGGAAACAGGAGAGGTTGATGCGCTTATTGTGCAAAATCCGTATGCAATGGGTTATCTGGGAGTAGAGTATGCGTGGATGATGACGAACGGAGAGAAGTTAAAAGAGACAGATATTGATACCACCACTACATTGATTACCAGAGACAATATGTACGAATCTGACAATCAAAAAGTGCTTTTTCCTTTTGATTAGATAAAAAATTATACAAATTTCGTAAAAAAACTCATTTTTTTATATCTATTTTAATGGTAAAATAGCTTTACGGTTACCAAAAGGTGATCAATATTTTATAGGAGGTTTTTTTATATGAGAAAGAAATTTATGACGTCATTGTTATGTTTAGCAATGACAGCAACTTTGCTTGCAGGATGTGGTGGAAGTGATAGCGGAAATGCTGGTGCAACAGAAGAAGCTCAGACAACTGCTGCTGCTGATGATGCTGAGGCACAAACCGAGGCTGAGGAAGTAGCTGAGAAGGTTGAAGAAGCCGCTGGTGCTAATTCTGACATTAAGGCAACAGTATTCTGGTACGATGAGAGTGATGTTTATTTAAGTTCAGTACGTACAGCATTAAACCAGGAATTAGATGCATTGGGAATTCAGTATGATAACCAGTTCGCAGCTAATAACCAGTCAACACAGGTTGATCAGATCAAGACAGCTATTGCCGGTGGTTCTAATCTCCTGATTGTCAATGTAGTTACATCCGGTGCTCCGGATACTGCAGAAGACATCATCAGCGTTGCAGGTGATATTCCGGTTATCTTCTTTAACCGTGCAATCGGAACAGATGGTGATGACGTAACAGTTCTTACAGACAACCCAACATCATGCTTCATTGGAACAGATGCTCCGGAAGCAGGACATATGCAGGGTCAGATGGTTGGCGAGTATGTACTTGCAAACTATGATGATATCGATATCAATGGTGACGGCGTTATCTCATATGCTTTGATGAAAGGTGATGAGGCTAACATCGAGGCTATTTATCGTACACAGTATGGTGTAGAGGATGCAAACGCAGCTCTTACTGCAGCAGGTAAGCCGGAACTTAAGTACTTTGATGATAACAATACAGATCACTATCAGGTTGATACAGATGGTGCTTGGTCTGCAAAGGCTGCAAAGGAATATATGGATACAAACCTTGTATCATTTAACGAAGCAAGCAACAATATGATCGAGCTTGTTATCTGCAACAACGATGGTATGGCTGAAGGTGTTATCGCATCTCTTCAGGACAAGGGCTATAACAAAGATGGTGGCCATGTTGTTCCTGTATTCGGTGTTGATGCAACAGAGAATGCTAAATCATTGATCGCTGATGGCGCAATGACAGGTACCGTTAAGCAGGATGCTGAAGGTATGGCAGCAGCTATTGCTCAGTCAGTTCAGGGTATCTCTGAAGGAAAAGCTCCTGCAGATGCTTTGGCAGCATTGAACGATTCACGTTTCAGCATTTCTGAAGATTGTGCATCTAAACTGTTCGTAGCTTATGCACCATACACTGGTGAATAATATATTGGACGAAACATAATTCAGGCAGCTGCCGTGTAGGCGGCAGCTGCTTTTTATGCTTTTTTTACGCAAAGGTCCGGTGGATCTTTGCCTTGATGCTATAAGAATAATAAGACAAGGGAGGGACACGATATGGCAAATGATGTTCTTCTGAAAATGGAGGGCATTTCGAAATCATTTCCAGGTGTAAAAGCCCTAGATAATGTTTCCTTGGAAGTAAAAGCCGGTACATGCGTTAATGGGCGAAAATGGTGCTGGAAAATCCACTTTAATGAAGTGCTTATTCGGTATTTATGAAAAGAACAGTGGACATATATATTTAGAAGGAAAAGAAATAGATTTCAAAAGCAGTAGAGAAGCTTTGGATAATGGTGTAGCAATGGTTCATCAGGAATTGAATCAGGCTTTGAAACGTAATGTTATGGATAACATTTGGTTGGGACGATATCCAAAGATTGGCGGAGTTGTAGTAAACGAAGGTAAAATGAAAAGAGATACGGAAGCTATTTTCAAGGAGCTCGATATCGATGTAGATGTACATCGGATTATGAGTACGATGCCTGTATCTCAAAGACAGATGGTAGAGATAGCTAAAGCGGTTTCCTATAATTCAAAAGTTATTGTGTTTGATGAGCCGACATCTTCTTTGACTGAAGAAGAAGTGGAACATCTTTTTAAAATTATTAACATGCTTCGTGACAGAGGCGTTGGTATTATTTATATCTCTCATAAGATGGCAGAGATCAAACGGATTTCAGATGAGATCACAATCATGAGAGATGGTCAGTGGGTAGCGACTGAGCCGGCTGACAAATTAGAAATGAATGATATTGTTCGTCTGATGGTAGGACGTGAACTTACAAACCAATTCCCGCCTAAAACAAATAAGCCGGGAGCTGTTACTTTAAAAGTAGAAAATCTTACAGGACAGTATAATCAGCTGAAAGATGTAAGTTTTGAAGCACATGAAGGAGAGGTTCTTGGAATTGCGGGTCTGGATAGTTCCGGACGTACAGAGACATTAGAGAGCATATTTGGTGTTCGTACACGTAAGAGCGGTACGATCACATTAGATGGTAAAAAATGCTTGAATCGTAATGCCGGAGAGTCTATAAAAAATGGATTTGCATTATTGACAGAAGAACGTAGAGCAACCGGTATTTTTGGCGTATTAAATATACGAGACAATACGGTTATTTCAAGCTTGAAGAGACATAAACGATTTGGTTTCTTTTTGAGTGAGAAATCCCAGAGAGAAGATACGCAGCGTTATATTGATGCGATGCATACGAAGACACCATCGCAGGAGACAAAGATAAGAAGTTTGTCCGGTGGTAATCAGCAGAAGGTTATTATTGGGCGTTGGCTTTTGACAGAGCCT
>CAJOMI010000091.1 GCA_905235545.1 uncultured Lachnospiraceae bacterium
GTCAATAATGTAGATACCGTTACGCTCAGTATAAATATACTCAGCCATCTTAGGGTTCCATCTTCTTGTCTGGTGTCCGAAATGTACACCTGCTTCCAATAACTGTTTCATTGAAATAACGCTCATAATTTACCTCCTGGTTTTTCTTCCAGTGACTTCTGCTTTTGAAAAACAGATCTGCGACACGCGTCCCTGATCGCAAATCCGCACCCTTTTCAAAAATTCATCACTGTGTATTTTTTTCAACATGCGCTATTATAGCATAGCTGATCTAATAGCACAAGTCTTTTTTTCATCAATTTTTCACAATATATAATGTTTTTATCCCGTTGAATTGTAGGAATGCCTGTTATTCTATCCTATCGATTTGTTAACGGCTCGAGATGATTCTCGCAATTTCTTCAAACGTCATTCCCTTTTTTAACTCATAAGTCCCAACCCGGATGCGCCCGGAATATCCGTTACTGATCAGATAATTGTCGAATTCGTTTGCATCTTCAATCATTCCCGCTTGTTTTAATTTGCGACTGATGGAATCCGATGACGCTCCCGAACGCACGGTAAAAGTAATGGTTTCCTCATCCGCAGGATCCGTCTCCTCATCTGTATCATTAGATTCTTCCTCATCGGAGCCTGAATTCTCTGCCGCTGTTTCCTCCGTTGCCGTTTCTTCCGTATTCTCCGCCGGTGGCTCTTCGGTTGTCAAAACCTCAGTCGTCTGTGTTTGCTCCGCTTCCGTCCGATCATTTGAGACCGGAATATCCTCTGTCTCCTCCGATACGTTGTTATTTGCCACTTCTTCCGATTTTTGTTCGGATATTATTTCCTTTTCCACCATCCCAAGCTGTTTTGCACGTTCTATAATCGCCTGGTCGGTCATCTGTCCGGATTGCCCCGTAAACCGATCGGCCAAAAAAAATACAATTGCCGTAAACAGAATTCCGATGCCCAATCCTCTCATAAAATATTTGATCTTCATTTTTTTCTCCTATGAAATGTATTTACTGTCCGCTTCACTTCTCCGACACTCAATCCAAGCTGTTTCGCAATGTCCGCAATACTGCTGCCTTCTTTATACATTTCTTTGATCCGGCCATTCACATCATCCTTTTTCTCCGAAGTATCTTTTTCCTTTTTCGGTTCTGCGTCAGCCTTTTTCTCATTTTCTTTTTTTGGTTGATCTTTTCCGGCTGTCTTCCGGTTTTCTACGTCTGTCTTTGGGTCTTCTCCGTCTGTCTTTTGGTTTTCTACGTCTGTCTTTGGGTTTTCTCCGTCCGTCTTTTGTTCTTCTCCGTCCGTCTTTTGTTCTTGCGTTGCTGCTTCAGCGACACTCTCTTTCCTGTCTGTTTTTTCTTTCGTCTGATCCGTCGCTTTCTCTTCTTTTTGTTCTGACTTCTCCCCTGTTATTTTTATCTCCTTACCGTCAGGCACATTTTCTTTCGGTTCTTCTTTCGATACATCTTTCCGGTCTGCCTTTTCCTTTTTGTTTCCCGGATTCTTCTTTTTCTTTTCCGTTTTCAAATCTGTTTGTTTTTCGTCTGTCTGTTCTTCCTTATTATCCTTTCCGCTGACTTCTCCCGCAGCCGTCTCCTCTTGTGTATCATCGGAAAAACTCCTGATATGCTTTGCTCCTCGCTGTACTTCTTCCAGCAGCTTCGCAGATTTTATAATTTCTTTATATTTGATATCCAACAGATTGTACTGTGCCGTAAGTTCTTCCTGTTTCTTCTCAATTTCCTGTAAAGCCACAGACGCATAGTTACCGAAAATCATGATCTTTTCACTGGACATACTCTCAAGTGATTGGTTCGTCTCATATAATATATTCTTTGCCTGCTCCGAAATTTCATCTTCAATCTTTTGTTTTAGAATTTCCCGTTCCTGATCCGAAAATTCATAACTGTCATTTACTTTCACCAGATCCACATTGACGTGGTCCTCCTGTCCCGAATGTCGATTCGCGACCAAAAAGCTCGCAATGATAATGACAACACCAATGATTCCCATTCCTATTACTGCACCTGTCATATCGTACTTCTATCCCCTTTTCAAATAATTTATTATATGCATGATCCTCTTTTCGGAAATCATGCATCCATCTATTACACAACAAAAGCAAAGGACGTATCCAAACGCAAACACACCTTTGCTATCATTGCTTGTTGTCATTGATGTAATTTTTCCACTTCTTCAAATACCATTTCATTCAAAACCTTGATATAGGTTCCCTTCATACCGGATGATTTCGTCTCTATCACACCTGCACTTTCAAATTTACGAAGTGCATTGACAATCACGGAACGGGTAATTCCAACACGGTCCGCAATTCTGGATGCGACCAGAATCCCTTCCACAGCATCCAATTCTTTAAAGACATGATAAATTGCCTCCGCCTCCGATGCAGATAAAGTACTGATCGCCGAATGTACGACCGCAAGTTTACGATCCTCTTCCGCAGACTCTTCGTTGACACTCCGCATCATCTCAAGGCCTACCACAGTTGTTCCGTATTCACTTAAAATAATATCATCAATGGAATACTGTCTGTCCTCTTTGTACATAAAAACCGTTCCCAAACGTTCACCCGCTATATCAATCGGTGAAACGATGGCCTGATACCGTTCCAAATGCTCCAGCTCAAATCCAAGTGTCGCCAGATTAACATTCTCCTTCGTTGACAAAACACCCAAAAGCCGCTCGTTCAACATTGCATCAATCCAACCGCCTTTTTCATTGGTGATCAACTCCGTGATCGCTGAAATATCTGTACGGTTCTGAATTCCCAAAACTTTACCCTTTTTACTGATAACAAGAACATTTGATTCCAAAATATCACTTAACACTTTGCATATATCATTAAAAATGACTTTCTGGGAACTGTTATTATGCAAAAGCTGATTAATCTTTCTTGTTTTATCCAGTAACTGTACCCCCATATGGATTTCCTCCCGTCTGGTAACCCAAAATTATTATTTACACATCTATTCATAGTTTATCACAATTTTCATACAATAACAATCATTTACCGATAAAAAGAGAAAAATTTATTTATCTTTTTCCTTTTCGCAAACAAATCCACATTCCTCATTACTGCAGACAAGTTTATTCCCCTTCTGCAGCATAATACTGCCACACTTTGCGCATTTGACAGCGGATGGCCTCTGCCATGACATAAAGTCACATTCCGGATTATCTATGCAACCATAGTATTTCCGGCCTTTTTTTGTCTTTTTCAGTACAATATCCTTGCCGCACTTTGGACATTCCACCCCAATCTTTTCATAGTGTGGCTTGGTAAAACGACAATCCGGGAATCCCGGGCAGGCAAGGAACTTACCATGCGGTCCGTATTTGACTACCAGATTTCTTCCGCAGACATCACAAAGTTCGTCTGTCACTTCATCTTCTATCTTAATGTGTTCTAACTCCTTATGAGCAGATGCTACCGCCTCTTCTAAATCCGGATAAAAGTTCTCCACAACCGTTTTCCAAAGGATTGCTCCCTCTTCAATCTTGTCAAGCAATGATTCAAGATTAGCCGTAAAGTCCGTATCTACAATGACAGAAAAACTCTTCATCATAATCTGGTTTACTGCTTCTCCAAGTTCCGTCACATAGAGGTTCCGATTTTCTTTCACAACATATCTTCTGGCTATAATTGTGGAGATCGTTGGTGCATACGTACTCGGTCTTCCAATTCCAAGCTCCTCAAGTTTCTTGACAAGCGAACCTTCCGTAAAATGTGCCGGTGGTTGCGTAAAATGTTGCTTATCAAGCAGTTTTTCCACATTGATCTGTGTATTTCCATCAATATTTTTGAAAAGATTCTTGATTTCATCATTCTCATCTTCTATGGAATATACCGCCATAAAACCATCAAACAGAAGTTTGGTGGAAGATGCACCGAATTCGTATCCATCGGCCTCTAACTTAATGGTTTCACATTCGTACTGTGCCGCAGCCATCTGGCTGGCAAGAAAACGATTGTAGATCAATTGATAAAGACGGAACTGGTCTCTTGTAAGTTCCTCTTTCAGGCGAACCGGTGACAGCGTCACATCCGTCGGACGGATTGCCTCATGAGCATCCTGTATCTTTTTCCCTTCCTGGTTTCCCTGCTTTTTGCTTCCAATGTACTCTTTCCCGTATTGGTTTTCAATATAATCGGATGCAGCCGCCATTGCCTCTTCCGATATACGGACCGAATCCGTTCTTAAGTAGGTGATCAATCCAATACTGCCTCTTCCTTTGATCTCAACACCCTCATATAACTGTTGCGCAATACGCATTGTTTTTCCGGTTGCAAAATTCAGTTTATTCGATGCTTCCTGTTGTAATGTAGATGTTGTAAACGGTAATGGCGTTTTCTTGGTCCTTGTTGTCTTTTTAATGTCCTTAAGAGTCAGTTGGGCACCGGATAAGTCTTCGAGAATTTGTTTCATCTCTGCTTCAGATCGAATCTCGGCTTTCCCCTTCGGTGTTTTTTGCAATTTTGCCAAAAAACCTTTGTTGCTTCCTTCTGCCTTCACAGATGCTTCCAAAGTCCAATACTCTTCCGGAATAAAATTATTGATCTCATCTTCTCTGTCACAGATCAATCTGAGTGCTACCGATTGCACACGACCTGCACTGAGTCCGCGTTTGATCTTAGCCCAAAGAAGGGGACTGATCTCATATCCCACCAAACGATCCAGGACACGTCTCGCCTGCTGGGCATCAACCAGATTCATATTGATATCTCTTGCCTCTTTCAAAGAATTTTTCACTGCATTCTTCGTAATTTCATTGAATGTGATTCTCTTGTAGTTCTTATTTTCCAAATGCAACGCCTGTGATAAATGCCATGAGATGGCTTCTCCTTCACGATCCGGGTCAGTTGCAAGATATACTTTATCCGCTTTCTTGACTTCTTTGCGAAGCGCGGCTAACAGTTCCCCCTTTCCCCGAATTGTGATATACTTCGGTTCAAAATCATGTTCTACATCAATTCCCATTTGCGACTTTGGCAGATCCCTCACATGTCCGTTTGACGCAATCACTTCATAGTTTTTTCCTAAAAATTTTTTAATTGTTTTTGCTTTTGCCGGTGACTCAACAATTACCAGATTCTTTGCCATAATTCCAACCCTTCCAACATCTATAATTTAATTGCATAATAATTTCTGGTTGTCTCCACGATCACACCTTTTACCAACAGTTTGTTTAACGCCATACAAACTTCCTGCGGTGCGACTCTGACTTCGGAAATAATTTCTTCCAAATATCGAGGCTCAATTCGCAAACAACTATACACCATTTTTTCAAAGGGCGCAAGTGACAAATGATCAATTTTATCCTGAATTTCTTCTGAAACACCGCATTTTCTCTTTGTTTTGCTGCATAAATCAAAAATTTCCAAAATATCTTCCACATCCGTCACCATATGTGCCCCCATCTTGATCAAGCGATTACAGCCCTCACTTTCTTTATCCGTGATTCTTCCGGGAAGGGCAAAAATATCTTTCCCCTGATCCAATGCCTGATCTACCGTGATGAACGTCCCGCTTTTGTCTGTTGCCTCTATCACAAGTACACCATCCGCGCATCCTGCAATCAGTCTGTTCCGTTCCGGAAACAGTCCCGCACTTGGCTTAATTCCTATATTACTTTCCGACAAAATACCGCCTGTCTGCTGCATCTTCAGAAACAGATTATAGTTTTCCTGCGGATATACCTGATCGATCCCGCATCCCAGAATTCCAAGTGTATATCCGTTGGCCTCCAACGCCCCGACATGTGCCATTCCATCAATTCCTCTTGCAAGCCCGCTGATAACAGATATGCCGCAATCTGCAAGTTCTCTTCCGAAAAACCGTGCCATCTCTTCCCCATATCTGGTACAATCTCTCGCACCTATGACGGCAATGGCTTTTTTTCCTTCATCCGGCATATTTCCCTTTAAATATAATCCAATAGGCGGATCCGGAATATTTTTTAATCTTGCCGGATATTGTTCGGAATCCGGATGCAAAAACGTAACTCCGGCACGTTGTATCTTCTCATACTGCTTTTTTATAAGTTCCTTTTTTCTGGATGCTGCAAACACTTTTACAGTTTGGGCACCTCGAAGAAAAGGAATCACCTCCCTTTCCTCCGCCAAAAATACAGCCTCCGGAGTATGAAATACGTCGATCAATCTGCGTATCGTCTTTCTCCCAACGCCGGAAAGATTACAGAGCCAGTACCAATAGAGGTCATGTTCCATCACACATCACCTCCTCTGTT
>CAJOMI010000092.1 GCA_905235545.1 uncultured Lachnospiraceae bacterium
GTGAACGCCGTACTGTATTGCGATGGTGTCCGGATAAAGTTTCCAAAAATGATACGGCTCATCATCCGGAAGCCGGACAACAGAATAATGTTTCATCTTTTTCCTCCTCACTCTTCAATGGCAGCTTTCTTCTTGAGAGCACCGGCTATCTCAGCAGTATCAAATTTGGGTGTTCTGTCATAACGGTAAAGTCCGTTCTTCTCCTGTTCCACATCATATAGCTGTGTATAGCAGAATCCCATATGGTCCGGATTGCGAAGAAGCGTATCCGTCAATGAATAAAAACGGTCTATGAATTCCCGTTCTGTCTTCGGGGCCTCGCCATATCCCCATCCTTCCTCTGAATCCGCCCATCTGATCCCTCCGAATTCGCTGACCATAACAGGGGCGCATCCGTCATAATGCTGCCTGCCTTCGCGCTCATCATAGAGTGTACTTCCCGGACGGTAGCGTTCGGCAAACACTTTTCCGTCCTGTTCGTAGTCATGTGTATCGTATATATCCGTCTGACCGTGATATCCACCGCTGGAATCGATCACCGGTCGTGTGGGATCAAGTGCCTTAGTAACACGGTATGTCATTGCGAGCGTCTGTTCCATAAAACCGTTCCCGCTCTCACCCCATACTTCATTGAAAGGACACCACCCGATGATACTTGGCGCATTAAAATCACGTTCGACTGCTTCCATCCATTCCGGAAGGAATGCTCCTAAAGCTCCCGGAAGCGAAGGTTCCACACCCCAGCTTGGCATCTCGCCCCACACCAGATATCCGAGTTTGTCCGCCCAATAAAGGAAACGTTGTTCAAATACCTTTTGATGCAAACGTGCGCCGTTGAAACCAAGCTCCATGGATAACTCAATATCCCGTTTTAATGCTTCATCCGTAGGCGCCGTATAGATTCCATCCGGATAGAATCCCTGATCGAGAACCAGCCTCTGGAAGACAGGCTTGCCGTTTATAAGAACCTTCTTTCCGTCAATGGATACCGTGCGCAGTCCAAAGTAACTTTTCACCCTATCCGTATCTCCATCCGGCGTCTTAAGCGTAAACGTAAGATCATAAAGAACAGGAGAATCCGGTTCCCACAATTTCAAATTCTTAACGGTAAGCATTGTGCGAACCGTAGAAGCATTCGCCTTTACCGTAACTTCGGCTTCTTCTTCGCCGTCCAAAAATGCTTTCGCAGTCAAAAACGTTCCCGGAACATATCCCTGCAAGAAAGCCTCGATTGCCAGTGTTCCATTCTCTGCATCCGGGACAAGTCGAAAGTCACTCAGATATGTATTTGGCACACATTCGATCCATACTGTCTGCCAGATACCCGTCGTACGCGTATAGTGACAACCGATGGAATTGTAGACAAAACACTGTTTGCCGGAAGGATTGAGTTGCCCCCTCGAATCATCCTCGGCACATACCGTGATTATGTTTTCACCATCCGCAAGCGCATCCGTGATGTCATAGGTAAATGAAGTATATCCGCCCCTGTGACGTCCAACAGAAACTCCGTTGACCCATACTTCGCTATCATAGTCTACTGCTCCGAAATGGAGAAGGGTACGCCCTGTCTTTGCCTCCTTCGGAAGGTCAAACTTCCTCCTGTACCATACGGCCGGCATGAAGTCCTTGTATCCAATACCGGAAAGTTCACTCTCCGGACAGAACGGCACGAGAATCTGCCGACTGTATTCTTTCTGCGGATTGAGCAATCCTCTGTCCCTGCCCGATGCTCCGAAATCAAATTCAAATTCCCAGATTCCATTCAAATTGTACCAATTCTCGCGCTCAAACTGCGGACGTGGATATTCTTGACGTGGAATTTCATTCATTTTATATTTCCTCCTTTTTATCATTTTAGCAACTCAGTTCCAAACGATACTCCGGAATCAGCCGCACTGTATCCAATGCGCACCCCGGCTTTACCTCCAGATCATAATAAACATGATCGCCGTATTCACATGGCAAAATATTCTCACTATCGTAGACGCGAATTACCAGTTCCCGCGGATAACCGAAGCGCTTAAGCCTGATGTGCCAAGGCTCCCCCGTTGTAAACCAGTCATCGATAAGTTTCCCGTCTGCATCATATAGCTCTGCCCGGTCTCCCCGATAGGAAACATCGAGATAAAGCTGATGAAATTTCACCGACGGATACGTATCAACATACACCCTGTACTCACGATACATAAGACGGCCTTCCTCGTTATGCACTTCGCCGATGCATTCCGATGACAACTCTCCGGATTTCATATCATTTACGCGATCAATGTTTCCGACATCCGCCCGATCTGCCTCTACCGTCTCTCTGCTTCCATCCGCATGGATAACTGTAAGTGTCTCCTTTAAATCCCGGGTCAGAAGTTTCAATCGGACACTGTCCATATCATTCGACACATTCTCCGAATCCTTTCGTATGTCAGATTTACAATCCTGCAAAATACAGCTTTCTGTCCGGGCTGTCAGCCAAAGTGTATCCCCGACACGAAATGCCCTGTTTGCTTCCTCTCTTGTCAACAAAATCAGCCGGTCATCGTGAGATTTTCCATCCGACCACTCAAAATAAAGTGTTTCCCGATTCTCCTCATCCGTGTAGAAAACTATCCTATCCCCCAATCGGCACAAAAGCCATGCATTCGTCCGAAGGAGACGCAGACTGTCCTCTGCTCCCTGCGCATTCTCTGTATCTTCAGGATATGATTTATTAGCCGGGATCCCAAACGGAACAATCCCACAGGCATCGCTTTCAACGTTCAAATGTTCCACAACAATTTCATCATCCGGAAACACAATGCGCACCGTTTCATCCCGGTGTGCCTTCATGGTACGCCTCCTTTGATGATTGTTTACAAAGAGAAAACCCTCTCCTGTAACAGGATTCACACGCACCGACGCACGCAGCGTATCCATGTCCTCAGGTGACGACGGCAATGTTTCCGGCAGCACCGTTATCATGCCGGCCATCCTCTCACCGAAATCCTCCGTGAACAAATGAATTTTTTTCAACCTGCCAAAACGCTCGGATATCTCACCGGATTCCCGGATACACGTCTGAAAATCATAGTTCTTTTTGGGCAGATAATTGTATCCCATATCACCCGGTACCTCTTCGAGTGATTGATCGAAGCCGTCGGGATTGATACCTCCATGATACATATAATATCCCAAAAGGTTTGCACCGCTTCCAAGCTTACATAATGCGCAAGCCTCCACATCCTCCGGCCACGGAAAAGTCCGTCGATGCCCTGTGACCTGCATTCCTGCACCAAGCTCTGCCGTAAGATAGGGATTCTTTTCTACCGAAAAGCGAAACCCGTCACCTTCGTGTTCTGCATCCGAACCGATATTTTCATCATTGTGAAAAGGCATAAATAAAAAGACTTCACTTGCGGGTATTTCCTCCACGCTCTGCGCCCATGGCGCATCCACATAATCTCCCAATACCGGTAACATCTCACCGTCAACTACATGCGCTCCGCCCCAGCCTGTTGCCGTGTAGTAAGGCACATGGAAACCAGCCTCCTGTGCCATCTTTTTTAACGTCAGCATATGCTCCGCGCCGGCTTTTTTATCCTGTGTGCCGCCCACATGCCCGAATTCGTTCTCCAGCTGAATACCGATTACCGGACCACCGTCACCGCACATTTCTCCCTCACATTCTTTCGCAAGCTGTCCCCAGTAGCGTCTCACATAAGTAAGATATTCGGGATCATTGCTGCGAAGTTCGGCGTTATTTTCCTTTGCCCACGAAAGAAGCCAGTCCGGAAATCCACCATTTCGGCACTCACCGTGTTCCCATGGTCCGATTCTTAACCACACCGGCATCTGAACCTTTTTACATACTTCCAAAAAACGATGAAGATCACGGCATCCTGTGAAATCAAAACAGTTTTCCCGCTCTTCGTGATGAATCCAAAAGATATAGGTAGCGACAATCTCCACGCCACCTGCGCGCATTTTTCGGATCGCTTCCTCCCATTCTTCCGGCTCCCACCGTGAAAAATGGAACTCCCCCATGATCGGCAAAAAGCGCCTGCCATTCTTCATAAAGCTGACATTGTCAACTGTCCAAAGATTGCCTGCAGCGTCTTCTCCCCTCATTGGCAAAAGTTCCGCTTTCCTATGCTTACTATTTACTTTAATAATTGTTTCCTCATTCATATTTTCTGCTCCCGTCTGAGAATATCAACAGTACCACCCATTCCATTGACTTTTATACAATCGTAATATATACTTTCGTTAATAAAAACTAATTTTGTAACGATTCAGAACCATTCGTAAAACGCCACAGGAGGTATCATATGTTTAACTTTTCATCCATGCCATTTTTTGACAACCACACCCATCGTATCAATATAGAAAATCGTGAAATAACTCCGCTCCAGCTCGGAATCGCCTTCGTACACGGCTGGGGCCCCATTAATCCAACAGACAGACCTCTTGGAGCTTCCGCTGAAATAGAAAACTGCACACCGGAATACGAATATCATGTCATGAACATGGGTGTGATGAAAGTTCTCATCAATCAGCTGGCAGAGCGATTCGGCTGCGAACCCGACGCAGAAGCAGTCATCCGTGAACGGAATAAACTTACACTCAGGGACGGATATGGTTACGCCAAATCACTGTACGAAGAAGCAAACATTATCGGTGAAGTGGTAGACGACGGTGCCCCTTTTGGCGACCCGGTGCTTACCTGTTTCCCAACAAAAATCTATCGCCTGTTCCAAATGGATCCGTACTTTCGGGAACTCCTCTCAAGCTGTTCTTCTTATTCCGAATTAAATAAAACTTTCGATACAGGTATCCGGAATCGACTTGCAGAAGGATTTATAGGCATCAAAAGTCATGTGCTTGAACTTTGCTCCTCACCTCTGCGCATTGTAGAAGACGCGGAAGCTGAGAAATCCTTTGCAGCTGCACAATTAAATGATCCAGGTGCTTTTGAAACCGTCTACCTTGCCATTTTCCAGCATGTGCTTCAAATGACTCAAGAGTTAAATTTTACAGTTCACATCCATACAGGTTGCACAGGAAATCCCAATGATCTTCACAACTGTACAGATCCCTATATGATCGAACCGATTATGAGAGATCATCGATACTATGCGTCCCGTATAGTTTTCCTTCACGGAAATCCTCCGGATTTCGGACACGACGCATGGGTGTGTCACGCCTATCCCAACGTGTGGATGGATCTTGGCTGGTCTCTTCCCTGGCTTTCCATGAATATGGAGTCAATTTTGGAAGAAGTCCTCGCTATGGCGCCCCATTCCAAAATTCTGCTGGGAACCGGTCAGCACGATCACGCTGAAATGTCCTGGCTTGCTGCAAAGATTGCAAAATCTTCTCTTGAAAATGTTATGGCAAACCAGGTAAAACGCGGTCTTCTCTCCGAAAAGCAGGCGATTGAAACGGCAGAGCAACTGCTCTATAAAAATGCCTTTCGCCTATATGGATTAGACTCCCACTGAGACATATTTGTTTCTATATCTCTTATAGAAGTGGGAGTCTTCTCCAACGGATTCAAGTCTCGCGAGCGAGACTTGAATCCGGATTTGCGACCGCTTTAGCGGTCTTCCTCTATAGATCCGTGCGCATCCTCACGGAGCGTATATCTCTGACTTACTTTGCGTTCAATATTACGGATTTTGCTATATCTCCGTAAGGAATCAGCATAGCCTGCAGTGCATGATATATGTCAGATTTTCCAGGCCAAACCGTACCGATTACTTTGTTATTGTTGTCAAGCTGATGGAACCATGAGCCGTTCTCTTGATCGAGTACATATCCGTCAAGATACTTCACATATTCCTTGAAATCCTCAGCATATTTCTCATTATCCGTCATCTGATATAAGATGGATGAGGTATTGATTGCCTCTGCAAGTGTCCAGTGCATTCTGTCGCTGATCACAGGCTTTCCTTCCCAGTCTGTCGTGTATACGATACCCGGTGCACCATCGGCATTCCAGCCATCCTCCACAGCGCGGTCATAAAGCTTGCATGCCGCATCGATATATTTACTGCTCTCTTCTGACTTGCCGTATGTTGATACAGCCCACTGTGTGATGAGTCTTGCCCACTCTATACCATGTCCCGGAGTTGCACCGTAAGGCTTGAACTGATCATCCTTCTTATCATCGATCATCGTTGAATTCAAGCAGCACATCCCATTTCTCGTTGAAATGCTCCGGTATACGCCAGTCATTATTCTTAGCCCATTCGATCACATGATCTATGATTCTTCCGGCTCTCTTTCTGTACACATCATCATTGCATACATCTGCCACTGCCAGGAATGCCTCTACCGTATGCATATTCGCATTTACGCCACGATATGTATCGAGGACGGTAAACTCTGTATTCCATGTGTCGCGTGCCAGACCTTCTTCTTCATTCCAGAAATATTTGTCATAGGTCGCAAGTGCTTCATCCAAAAGCTCCTTTGCACCTTCTCTTCCGGCTTTCAATGCGGAACTTGCCGCAAGTATAACAAATGCATGTGCATAGCACTGCTTATCAGGAAGCGGATTTCCGTCAGGATCCAATCCTGCATACCAGCCTCCGTTCTTCGTATCGCGAAGCTCACCGGTAAGCCCTTTCAGTGCGGCATCTATCAGTGCATCACTGCCCTCATGTCCCATGAAATGTCCGAGACTGTATACGTGACACATTCTGCATGTGATCCATGTAAATCTTCCCTTGTCGAGTACAGGAGTTCCGTCATCTCCCAGATAGTAGGAACTGCCTCCCGGTGAAGGGAACTTATGTCCGAAGGCAAGAAGCTCCTCTCCCAGTTCTCTGAAAAATTTACGATTTTCGTCTGTTATACTTGTTCATGAAAATTTCCACCTCTTCTTTCTTTGGCATTACTCTTAATGCTCCTTTTCTTGTTGTAACAATAGATGATGCCGCTGATGCAAATGCAAGCATCTCTCTTAATTTCTTTTCGTCAAATCCATCCAGTCCGTTTTCCAGAACCGCACTCAGCATACACGCGCAGAAGGTATCTCCCGCACCTGTGGTTTCAATCGTTTTATCCTGCAGATATGCACTGCCTTTTATCACCTTATCTCCATAATAAGCGATACTTCCGTTTTTCCCAAGCGTTACCACCATAAGAGTCGGTGTATATTTTTTGCGGATCTCCTCCGCACCCGCCTCTATATCGTCCAAGCCGGTAAACCACTGCACTTCATTATCCGAAATCTTCAAAATATCACACTGGGAA
>CAJOMI010000093.1 GCA_905235545.1 uncultured Lachnospiraceae bacterium
GTCATATAATAACTGATATCCCTCTTTTGTATTTTGAATATTCAGGCTGTATATCATCAAATTGAGTATTTTATTCTCTAATGCACACTTTACATCTGCATCATCCAACAAATGCAGCTCGTCCAATTTTTCTTTTACAGCCAGCATTGCCTCATATGCACACAAAGGTGTCTCGGAAAATTTCGTAGTAAGATTTTCCTTTTGTCTCACTCTGTAATGCACCAATTTGTCCGTCACAACAGTAATTCTATCCGCAAGTAAGAGAATCATAATAGAAAAAAACTGATCATTTGCCCTTGCAATATTCTGAAATGAAATATCGTTCTCCTTGACAAAAGTTCTCTTTACCATTTTGTTCCAAGGAACACTTGTCGTAAAATACAGAATATATTTTCCAATTGTCTCTTTTGAAAACGGAATTTGCTCCGGCAAGAGCTTTTTCCTTAAATACTGCGGCTTATCTACAAATATCTCTTGTTCCATATCATATTGATCTGCATTACAAACACACACTTCTGCCTGCTGTTCCTTACAGGCCAGATACATTTTCTCCAACATATCTTCTTCAAATAAATCATCACTGTCCAAAAACAAAAGATATTCCCCTGTTGCCTGTTGCATGCCCAAATTTCTGGCAACACCCGCATTCGCCTTTTTTTGCGTCAAAACGGTTATCCTGTTGTCTTGTTTTTCATACTCTCTGAGCATTTCAACCGTCCTGTCTGTAGATTCATCATCTACACAGATAATCTCGATCTCTTTCAGTGTCTGACCTGTTATATACTTCATGGTTTCATCCAGATATTCTTCACCATTATGAAATGGAATAATAACTGATACTTTTATTTCACTCATTTTTCCCTCTCTCGCATACAAATCTTCTCTACAATCTTACGGCAGCATTCTCCCGTTTCATAGCTTCCCAATTTTTGTAAATGTTGTTCCACCCGAAGCTGTGTTACCACTTCATCATATTGTCTTATATGATCGAGCAGTTCTTCCATATTCTCAGCTTGAGCATACGGCCATTCATCTATACTCACATAAAATCCTGTCTTTCTTGTATACTCTTCCTTATCCGGAACATATAAAAAACATGGTCTATTTAAAAAAGAATAATCCCATATACAGGAAGAATAATCCGTGATCAGCATATCTGCCGCCACCAAAAGCTCCTGCATATCGGGATAATCCATAACATCAATTACATGTTTTCCTTTTATATGTATCCCCATCGTATCATCCATATACCGATGATAACGGCTAAAAACATACCAATTTTCTCCAAGACACGCAAGCAATCGATCACTGTCCAGTTCTACCGGAAGATTGGATTTTCGATAGGTTGGTGCATACAAAACAATCTTTCCATCCTGTGGAATCTGATATTTCTCTCTTACCCGGCTTCTCATCTTTACAAAATCATTTTTTACCAGTTTGTCATTTCTGGGTGTCCCGCATCTAAGGACTTCTCCCTCATAAAGAAACGTAGTCCGTATCATCTGTTCCTCCTGCTTTTGGCAGCTTGCGACAAACAGATCGATATTGTCTGCGCAGAATCTGGCCCGTTTCCTCGTTGCCCAGTTGGCATCCGGTTTCTCATTTTCCACCTTTTTATAAGCGCCTCCGCCATGCCATGTATTGATCACATACTGTTTCTTACGAAAAGGAAACCATGGAGCATAGGAACCGTTTGTGACGATCACACCTGATGTAAGCAGATACGGAATGGATGACAGCGTGAAATGTTTGATCAATTTGACACCCTCTTCTTCTAAAAAGGCATATTTTTTTCTATCACTGACCGCCCATATATATTCAAACTGTCCCGGATAGTGATCTCTCATATATTCGTATAAATACTTGGGATTACAGGAATAGTCATACCCATTGCCACCCGTTAGTCCTGTAAATAATATACATTTTTTTCTGATTGGCAAAAAATAAAGTGGAAGGGTCAGTATTTTGAGGATTTCCGACACCATAACCTTAATAAATACCTTTATCATCGGATCACTATTCACTCCTTTTCTTTATCGCTGTGATCTGTGTCGCATCAATTCCTTCCGTGTTTTCCTTTTGGAATAAAATTTTAAATGTAAGCAACAATAACTTGATATCCAGCCAAAAAGAGTAATTCTCTATATATGTGAGATCCAGTTTCAATTTATCATACGGTGTCGTGTTATATTTTCCATAGACCTGTGCATAACCGGTCAGCCCGGCTTTCACTTTCAATCGGAAATCAAATTCGGGAATTACCTCTTTATACTGTTCTGCAATCTCCGGACGTTCCGGCCTTGGCCCTACCAAAGACATATCTCCTTTTAAAATATTGAAAAGTTGCGGAAGTTCATCCAAATGAAGGGAGCGAAGCACACGTCCAACCGGAGTGATCCGATCATCATGTTTCTTTGCTAATTGGGCTCCATTCTTTTCGGAATCCATTCGCATACTTCTGAATTTGTATATATCAAATACTTTTCCGTCCAAAGTAAGTCTCGGCTGCTTATATAAAACAGGCCCTCCATCATAGAGTTTGATCAACAAAGCAATGATCAGAAAAAGTGGAGAGAACAAAATAACCGTGAACAGACTGAATGCTAAATCCAGCATTCTTTTTAAAATAATCTGATCTCCGGACAGTCCCTTGTTTCGGGATAAATAAAGCGGAGTATCAAACAAATGAATGTCATCCGAACCTCTTAACAAAATATCCGAAATCTTTGGGGTGACATATGTGCGGACACTCTCCGTAAAGCATTTTTTTAGTATGATATTCCGTTCACGTGCCGGTATGTCATAAATTAAAACTGCCTCATAATTCGTAACCATGTCACAAACACTTTCCAAAGATTCCTCACTCAAATCCGTAATGTCACATATCTCATACTTATCCTGTCTGGAACTCATCTTCGTGATCATGTCATCCGGATCTCTATCATAGCATACCAAAAGAATCTGTCTCGGCGGATATAAAGCTGCATAGATTTTCTTACATACAAATACCCATACAAGAATCAATAAAATCTGAAAAACAGTTGTCCGTACAAGTGGAACGGCAGACAGATATTCTCTACTGACCAGTACAATCTGCGCATAAGCAACGATATTGGTACAGATCAGGGATAAAATCTGGGAATACAGCACGTCCATCAACCGTAGATATC
This sequence comes from uncultured Lachnospiraceae bacterium, assembly GCA_905235545.1. Lineage (GTDB taxonomy): Bacteria > Bacillota > Clostridia > Lachnospirales > Lachnospiraceae > CAG-590. Next base: position 3,171 of record CAJOMI010000093.1, read on the forward strand.
CAATCTGGAAACCACCGTATAATTTATTAAGCAAAAAGAGAATCAATCCATAGATGCCAATTACCGCCCAGTTGCCTCGAAAAAGCGGATTCCCCAGCCGTTCCAGCTCTCCGGCATAATATCCATACCACATAAAAGCAAACAGCAATATATGCGTTGCCAAAAGGAAAAATCCTTCTGCAAAATTAATAACTCTCTTGAATTGTTCTCTTTTCTTCATGTTACGAATCTCCGTTATTCTCTATCAGACTACTCTTCCTTACCGCAAAAAACTTCTTACTCCGCCTCATGTCCTTTTTCTTTGATCACACGAACCACTTCATCCACATACTTCTTGCAGAGTTCATCGGAAGAAGCCTCTACCATAACTCGTATCACCGGCTCCGTTCCGCTCTCACGAAGAAGAATTCTTCCCTCATCCCCAAGTGCCTGCTCAACCTTGCGCACCGCTGCCTGCACATCAGCATCTTCTCTGGTTTCCTGCTTGTTATTCACTTTCACATTTACCAAGAGCTGTGGATAAATCTTCAAATCCCGGAATAATTCTGATGCTTTTACCTTCTTCTCTAATATAACCTCCATCATCTTGATGGAAGTAAGTACACCGTCTCCGGTTGTCGCATATTTACTGAAAATAATATGACCACTCTGTTCTCCTCCCAGAGAATGATCATTCGCCATCATATTTTCATATACATATTTATCTCCGACTGCTGTTTTTTCATACGCAATTCCTTTTTTATCCAGCGCTTTATAAAGACCGAGATTTGACATAACCGTGGTCACAACCGTGTTATTGTTAAGTTCTCCTTTTTCCGACAGGTAACATCCACACGCATAGAGAATCTTATCTCCGTCTATAACTTCTCCGTTCTCATCCACAGCAAGACACCGGTCTGCATCTCCATCATACGCAAATCCGACATCCAGTTTTTCGTCCTTTACCAGTTTCTGCAACTGCTCAATATGGGTAGATCCGCAATTCTGATTGATATTGATTCCGTCCGGATTATTGTTGATCACATACGTCTTGGCACCGAGAGCCTCAAATACCGCCTTTGCAACGGTAGACGATGCTCCATTGGCACAATCCAGTCCAACTCTTTTGTTCTTGTAAGAACGGGTTGCCAATGTCATAAGATAACCGATATAACGGTTGCGTCCCATGGCATAATCCACCGTTCTGCCGATTGCCTCTCTTTTTGCAAACGGAATCTCCGGAATACGGCCATCAATATATGCCTCGATCTCTTCCTCTACAGAACCCTCCAGTTTATATCCCTGTCCGTTGATCACTTTAATTCCATTGTCATAATAAGGATTATGACTGGCAGAGATCATGATTCCGCAATCAAAGTCATCCAGACGAACAATATAAGACACACTCGGCGTCGGTGTGACATGCATCAGATAAACATCTGCTCCACTTGCAGTCAATCCTGCAACCAGTGAATACTCAAACATATAAGAAGAACGTCTTGTATCTTTTCCGATCACAACACTTGCCTTGCCGTTTTCATGGTTTTTCCCATAATAATACCCAAGATATCTTCCGACCTTATATGCATGTTCCACAGTCAAATTCACATTTGCTTCGCCGCGAAATCCATCTGTTCCAAAATACTTTCCCATTTTTATTCTCCATATTCTATATTTAAGTTATAACAGGCAGTCGACCTATACGAATGCCGGCATTCATGCATGGCTCGTCGCCATCAAAAATAAATATATCCGGTTCCATAACCTTATTTATTTACGAATAATATTGATCGCATGCTGTAAATTTACAATCTCTGCATGTGAAAAACTTCCTCCGTATTCTCCATCCAATGTCCATGTAATATCCTCAGAGCTCTCGATCTCAATTCTTTTCGTCTTAAATTGGTACATATATTCGGCATTATACTGTCCCATCAAATATGATGTTATGGTTGCCTGAAAATCCAACGGATTCTTCGGATACTTCACCAACAGAACTTCATACAATCCGTCATCCAGTTTTGCAATCTTACTATTGGGATTCGGGAATCCGCCCACCGTAAGGGAATTGGTAATCATTCCAATGAAAAAATCATCCTCTATCATCTCATCATCATGTTTCACTTTCAAATGATAGGATGTAAGATTGGGAATGCTACGTATTCCCTCTAATACATATGCCATATGTCCAAGATGATTTTTATATTCCTGTGGTGTCGTATAGGTGACATCCGTAAACGCTCCAAATGCAGCAACATAAACGAAGAAATCTCCGTTAAAGGATCCTATATCGATTGGTGTCGGCTCATACTTGATAATTCTTTTTGCCGCCCGGATCGGATCTTTGGGAATACCCAAACTCCTTGCAAAATCATTTGTCGTACCACAGGGAATATATCCAATCGGTGTGTCACATCCACATTGCATACATCCGGTCACGACTTCATCCAGCGTGCCGTCACCACCTGCACATACAATCCTGTCATAGAGCCATCCCTCTTCTTTCACGATCCGCATTGCATCTTCCTTGGCCTGAGTCGGATATACACGGACACTGTATCCTCCCTTGACAAACAAATCTACTATTTCAAATAATTTATTTTTAATATGTTTTCTTCCTGCGGAAGGATTGATAATAAATAACAGATTGTTCAATATCCCTATAGCCTCCTATCGCATCCAAACGAATGCTTATTCATCATATCCGTTTGGATTCATGGATTGCCATCTCCATGCGTCTTCACACATCTTATCGATTCCATACTGTGCTTTCCATCCGAGTTCTCTTTCCGCTTTGGATGGATCCGAATAACAAGTTGGAATGTCTCCTGCACGTCTTGGAGCAATTACGTATGGAATTTCTTTGCCGCAAGCTTTTTCAAAGCTTCGAATAACATCCAATACAGAATATCCGATACCGGTTCCCAAATTGTAAATTACAAGTCCCGGATGTTCCATCAGTTTCTTAACCGCACATACATGTAACATGAATGTAATCCCGGACTCCCGTTCCATCCGGTGTCGGATAGTCATCTCCGAATACATTCACCTTCTCTAATTTACCAATTGCAACCTTGGCAACATACGGCAGCAAATTATTCGGAATTCCGTTTGGTGCCTCACCGATCAATCCACTCTCATGTGCTCCGATCGGATTGAAGTAGCGAAGTAATGCAACATCAAAGGAATTGTCTGCGGACTGAATGTCTTTTAAAATTTCCTCCAACATAAACTTGGTTCTTCCATATGGATTGGTCACTCCGCCCACTTTGGAATCCTCCGTGATCGGAACAGACTCCGGTTCTCCATATACTGTTGCAGAGGAAGAAAATACTATCTTCTTCACATCGTACTTTTTCATCATATGAATAATATTAAGCGTTCCCGTGATATTGTTATCATAATATTCATACGGTTTCTCACAAGACTCTCCAACTGCTTTTAAACCGGCAAAATGTATGATCACATCGATTTTATTCTCCGAAAAGATTTTCTCCAAATCTTCCGGATTTCTCATATCTGCCTCATAAAATTTAATTTTCTTTCCGGTAATCTGTTCTACTCTTTCGATTGATTTTCTGCTGGAATTGCATAGATTGTCCATTACAATTACATCATATCCTTCCTCCAACAGTTCTACATTTGTGTGACTTGCAATAAATCCGGCTCCTCCGGTAACAAGAATCGTCATCTTAGTATCCTCCCTTATTATTATCTGCGATCATAAAATATAATCCGCAATCTTTTATCATTATACTCCAATTTACCATTATCTGGCAAGTAAAATAGAATTTGGAACACATAGATCTCAAATATTGTTACCGTTCTGTGTTCGAATGGTTCGAGGTGTGATATCTGTTAAGAAACTCTTCATAACCCTGTTTTCTCAGCTTACAGCTTGGGCAATGCCCGCACCCTTCACCCTTTATTCCGTTATAACAGGTAAGTGTTCTGTCTCTGACAAGTTCCAATCCGTTTAAATCTTCAGACAATTTCCATGTATCTGCTTTGTCTATCCACATCAGTGGTGTTTCGATACAAAAAGTATAATCCATAGCAAGATTCAATGTAGCATTCAGGGATTTGATAAATACATCCCTGCAATCCGGATAGCCCGAAAAATCACTCTGTGACACACCCGTTATCAAATCCGTGATTCCGCGTTGCTTAGCAAATACAGCAGCAAACGTCAAAAACAGCATATTTCTTCCATCAACCACACTATTCGGAGTTCCATCTGACGGTGCGTTTTCATCAACTTTTATATCTGTTCTCGTAAGAGAATTCGGTGCAAGCTGATTGAGCAGGGACATATCCATCACATGCCATTCTACGCCAAGATACTCCGTAATTTCTTTCGCACAATCCAGCTCTGCCCTATGTCTTTGCCCATAATCAAAAGAGACCGCAATCACTTCGCGATAACGTTTCATCGCCCAGAGCAGACAAGTAGTGCTGTCCTGCCCACCGCTAAATACCACCAACGCTTTCTCTTTATTTCTAGTATTCATATTCATATCTTTTTCCCTTTCTCTTTCCTTTATGAAATCAGGCAATTGCGAAACCCTTTATAAAACTTGAATCTATTGTGCATATTGTATAGATTCCATAAGCAGACCTTGGCGCAGGCGTTGGTACTTAATGAGTGTGTAACACGAATTTAGTACCCGGAGACGGAGTGAAAATGTGTCTGCGATGGAACTATATAATATGCACAATTCTGAAAATATAAACAAGGGGTTCGCAATCGCCTATCCTGTATGAAATCTAATCCATATCCAATCAAAAACCACCTCTTATCGAAGCGCCAGAAATTTGTTTTGCAACTCATATTCCGTTTCAAATCTGCCACGGAAAGTCGTGGTAACAGTCTTCGTCGTCGGTTTTTTGATTCCTCTTGCCGTCATACAACTGTGATTTCCCTCAATATACACAGCCACATCCGGTGATCCGGTAGCCTTTGAAAGAATCTCCGCAATATCTGTTCCGATTCGTTCCTGCAGTTGTAATCTCTTCGCTACCATATCTGCGATCCGGGCAATCTTGCTAAGTCCAATCACCTTTCCAACCGGAATATAGGCGACCGTCACCTTCATATCATACATCAGTGCCAAATGGTGTTCACAATAGCTAAATACCTCGATATCTTTTACGAGCACCATATCCTGTTCACTTCCGTTTGGTACCTCAAAACTTTTGGAAAACATTTCTGCTATCTCATCATTTGTATAATTCATTCCCTCGAACACTTCCGCATACATTCTTGCCACACGTTCCGGAGTATCTTTCAATCCCTCACGTTCCGGGTCGTCTCCCAGTGCCACTAAAATTCCTCTGATGTGTTCTTTGATTGCATTCTGATCAATTGCCATGATAACTCCTTCCTAATTACACGCCCCGTTTATCCGGGTTCCAAATAAACTTGTGAAGCTGCAACTGCATATTCACATAATTTAAATTCTGTTCGATCATGAATCGGACAATTCCTTCAGGCTCTATTTTCCCAAAACAGGGACTTATATAAATGCCGCATCCCTTTTTTATCAGATCATATTGCTCTATGATCTCCTTACTCCGAAAAAGATCTTCTTCACCCGATACTACAAACTTTACCGTATCTCTCGACCGCACATTCTGATAGTTTGGAAGAAACATCGCCTGTTCCATTCCGCTGCCTGATAATTTGTAATCCAAAGTAAATGTTACATTATCTGATTCCGGGGACAGTTCTTCTTTATCAAAAAAATGTGTAATATCCACGCTGCCGTTTGTCTCAATTTCTACATTTAGTTCCCTGTCCTGCCGCAAGCGCTTTAAAAGACCGTCCATGTCCTTTTGCAGAAGCGGTTCTCCACCGGTCAGCGTCACATTTTTCACTCCACTGTTCCGAATCAAATCATATAGTTCTTCTTCACTGTATTCGGTGATCGACACTCCGTCTTCATTCGCCCATTGGGTATCGCAGTACCCGCAGGAAAGATTGCATCCCGCAAACCGGATAAACTGTGCCAGTTGACCGGCTCTTCTTCCCTCTCCATTAATACTGACAAAATGTTCCACAACTTGAAAGGTTCCCATACGCACTCCTTTCTCTATCTTCCTATCAGGTAATTGTGAAACTCCTTACTATTGTATATCGGATTGTACATATTGTACAGATTCCATAAACAGGTGCTTTGGAGCCGCCGGTACTTAATGAGCAGTTTACTGCGAATTTAGTACCGTTGCGTGCGACAATGCCTGTGATGGAACTGTATAATATGTACAATTCTGAAAAAAATAAACAAGAGTTTCGCAAACGCCTATCTTCCTATGCAATGATTCATCGCATATAAGCGGCACAATTATTCGGTGTCTCATATACTTTTACAAGAATCACCTGATATCCTTTTTCCTCCATCGCATCATAGAAATATTCCGCCAGATTTTCTGCGGTCGGTCGGAACGGAAATTCCACAATTCGAAATTCTTCTTCAATCAATGCCTGCTTCGTCTTGTTCTTAAGACTTCCCTCTTCTATGATCAGTCGGTGATCCAATTCATCCGCAAGTTCATTGAGATCTGTTTTTAACGTCTTGAAATCCACAACCATTCCTCTTGTCTGCCCTTCCGTATCCAGACTTTCGGAAGCCACCGTAACCACCACTTTCCAGCGGTGTCCATGAATATTGCTGCATTTTCCTTCATAACCTTTCAGAAAATGCGCGCTGTCAAAATGTGCATTTGTCTCTAACGTATACATATTCCACCTCACATTATAATTAGAAAACACTTCTATCCAATAGTATGCTGAATAGAAGTGTTCATAAATTGCCATATGCTATTCAGTCCTGGTTTTTTTTATAGACAGGATGGTACAAATGAACTGTCTTTCTATCTATCCCCTGATTTCATTGCATGAATGCCCTATACATACGCACTTCGGAATGTGCTTAAGCTTACCTGACATCTCATTCCGATTATAATCCTAAGATCGTGCGAACCGTTTTCTCCATGTCGCTCTTGTCGCAAACAGTTTTATGCAACACTTCTGCGCTGCGAATATCCTCAATCGCCTGAGGAATTGACACACCGGACAACTTTTGAAGTTCATCCACGAGATCAAAATCCGACTGGCTGGCATAACGCGTATCAATCGCTTCCATAACACTTCTTGTAAACTTATACGGGCTGGCGGTTGATGCGATCACGGTCGGTGTCTTATCTCCGGTCTCAGATACATACTTGTCATATACAGTTGCAGCAACTGCAGTGTGGGTATCCATGATATAGGAATCAGACTCGTAAATTTTTTTGATCGTGGCTGCTGTCTCTTTTTCCGTCGCATAATTGCCATAGAATTCGGAAAGCTTCTTCGCCATATCCTCTGTAATCTCATACTTTCCTGTTTCATTCAGTTCCTTCATGAGTTCTGCATTCTTTGCGGCATCATCTCCTGCAATTCGATAGATCAAACGTTCTAAGTTGCTGGAGATCAGAATATCCATGGACGGTGACGATGTCAGAATAAAGTCTCTGTTTTTATCATATACACCGGTCTCAAAGAAATCATAAAGAACCTTGTTTTCATTGGAAGCACAGATAAATCTACCGATAGGGAGTCCCATCTCTTTCGCGTAGTAAGCTGCCAATATATTACCAAAATTGCCGGTCGGGACTACGACATTAATTCTGTCCCCTGCCTGAATCTCACCATTTGCTATCAGACGGGTATATGCATATACATAATAAACCATCTGTGGAACAAGACGTCCGATATTGATGGAATTTGCAGATGAGAACTGGAATCCTTTTGCTTCCATTTCCTTCGCAAGTTCTTTGTTGTTAAACATATTCTTAACACCGGTCTGTGCGTCATCAAAATTGCCGATGATACCTACAACAGATGTATTATCCCCCTTTTGGGTAATCATCTGTTTCTCCTGAATCGGGCTCACTCCGTTCTTCGGATAAAATACAATAATTCTGGTTCCCGGTACATCTGCAAATCCGGCAAGAGCTGCTTTACCGGTATCACCGGATGTTGCTGTCAGGATCACAATATCATTCTCCACTTTATTTTTCTTGGCTGAGGTCACCAACAAGTATGGAAGAATGGAAAGTGCCATATCTTTGAACGCAATGGTAGAACCATGAAACAATTCCAAATAATGAGCATCTCCCTTTTTTACAAGCGGCGCAATTTCTTCCCGATCGAATTTCTTATCATATGCGCTGTTGATGCAATATTTCAATTCCTCTTCCGTAAAATCAGTCAGCATACGACTCATCACTTCGTATGCTACTTCCTGATAATTCATCTTTGCAAGATCATTTAAATCAACATCGAGCACAGGAATCGAATTCGGAACAAACAACCCTCCATTCTCAGCCAATCCTTTTAAGATCGCCTGTGAAGCGGTTACTTTCTCGTTATCATTTCTTGTACTTTTGTAAATTACTTCCATTCTCTTATCCTCTCTTCTATTTTCATTCAATTTCATACTGCCGTCATCTCATGAAGTTACCACAGATAACAAAAAAGCGCAAGCTATTTTGCCAAATAAACCTCAAACGAACGTCTTCCCCATCGAAGTGCCTCTTTATGTGTCATGAAAAACATATCGATCCGTTTCCCTTTGATCGCACCACCTCTGTCCTCTGCCACATAAACCTGTCCATTGATGATAACCTTTGTTCCAAAAGGAATCACATTGGTATCAACCGCTATCGTCCGGTTCGATGTCGGAACAGTTCCGCTGGCCGTCCGGTTATTACCGGAATATACACCACAGCAGATACGACAGGTACAATACGCCGTGATCGTAAACTTGCCGAGACTCTTTCCTTTCTCCGTTGCAAATACCGGTTCTCCAACCTGTCCGCCCCGTGCCGCAGTATCTCCCGATCCGGTATCCACACCCGAATAGGTATTATATCCCTGTTGCGCCGCCAGTTCCCTTTGTTTCTTCAACTGTTCAGCCAATGCAGCAGCCTGACGTTTTTGCTCTGCGATTGCCTCCTGTTCCTTTTTTGCTTTTTCATAGGCAATCTTATCCGATGTATGTTCGCTCATGGCTGTCAGATTTTTGACCGCACGGATCTCATCCATTCGCTCACTTTCGTAATAACGATCCATGTAATCCATCTGTGCCAGAAGCATCCCCTCCATATATCCATATTTCATGGTATCATAATCTACTTTCTGAACCCTGCAAACTGTACGGTTGTAATAATTCAAATTGCTTGCAGCGATCGGTAAACTACTCAGCTTTCCGGGAACCTCTCCCGCCTGAAGAATGACTTTATAACCCAGAACTCCAATACCAATCGTAATAAGAACCAGCAAAAAAATACCAATCGACGTACCGGTTGCTATCTTTTCTCTCTTTTTTTGAAGTTTTTCTCTCATATTCTGATCACCCTTTGTGATATTGTTCCCCCCTGTTATATCTGAAAAGCAAAATACTGTTATCCTGTCTCTGCAACAGGGCATACTCATTTAAATTATAAATTTTCTTGCAAA
>CAJOMI010000094.1 GCA_905235545.1 uncultured Lachnospiraceae bacterium
ACTACGGATGAGAAATGATTCATCGATAGCCTATCACTGTAACGGGTGCACCCGTCGTAGCCTTGGCATAACAGCTTCGGTACGCAGCTCCGAGACCATATTCGGTAGTTCCTTCTGTATCTGCTTTCACCTGCCCAGACTCTCTGTAACATATCTAACTACTTACTCTTCTCTTCATAGCCTTTGGTATTGCTTTCGTTGATTCTACATCGAATTGATCTGCTTGTCAACAATTTTGTCGTTGCCCATCTTTTCAATTTTTGCCGTTGTCCTTCTTTTCGCGGTATACGATACAGATTCCAACACTCACAAGAATAAGAGCAACAATACTCGTTACCCCGATGCTGTCGGATTCCTTCAGGAGAATTCCCGACAAGAGAAAACCAAATACCGGATTCATAAATCCAAATACAGCCACTTTGGAGATGGGATTGTATTTTAACAAAATTCCCCAAAGGGAATAGGCAACGGCGGAAACCAGTGCCAGATAAAGGAGCATACCTACACCGCCTGCCGTCAGACAAGAAATCCGTCCACCAGTAAGATAACCGCAACAGATCATGAAGATACCGCCTGCGACAAATTGCCAGCCGCTCAACACCACGGGATTCTCGGATTTGGAGTAACGCTTCAGGTAAACAGAAGAAAACGCATAGGCAATGGTTGACAGAAAGATAAATCCCTCTCCATTCAGTTTGAGATGAAGATCGAGACAATTTCCGGTCAGGTTCACCAGAACAACACCCAGAAAGCCAACGATACATCCGATTATTTTGTTTGCAGTCAATGTTTCCTGGTGAAAGATAAGGCATGCTACTAAAATAGCAATAAATACATTGACTCCCTCGATGATGGATGCTTTGACACCGGTTGTATTTGCCAGACCGATATAGAAAAACAGGTATTGGAGTACGGTCTGCAACATCGATAATTTTATTATTTTACCGAGGGATTCTTTTTTTGGTAGCAATATCGTTTTGCTCAGAATACTTCCGATGAGCAGAGCAAAAATACCGGCGAGCGTAAAGCGATATCCGGCAAACAGGATCTGGGTGGCTGTGTCCTCGGACGAAATCTCAAATAGTTGATATCCAATCTTGATACATGGAAATGCACTGCCCCAAAGTGCACAGCAGAGTAATGCCCCAAACAGGACAGTGACTGTTTTTTGTAATATCTGTTCTGTTTTCGTTTCGTTCATATGGATAACATTTCCTTTCTAAAATCTTTGTAATGGTAACATAAAAGCAAAGTAAATGCAAAATATTGTAAAAAAACGAAGTAAATGATAAAAGTTATTGACAAATAACGAAAGTTAGAGTAATCTAATCCGTGGCAGAAGAAACTGGAGCAATATGGTTCCAGTCCACATTGCGGTTTCGAAAAAATGACGCAATTACCTATCTTAAATTTGTAGCTAATTGCGAAACTCCTGATTGTACTTGAATCTATTGTGCATCTTATATAGATTCCATAAGCAGACCTTGGCGCAGGCGTTGGTACTTAATGAGTGTGTAACACGAATTTAGTACCATTACGCCGGAGACGGAATGCAAATGTGTCTGCGATGGAACTATATAATATGCACAATGAAAAAGCTGTAAATAGGAGTTTCGCAATCGCCTACTTTCATTTGATACGAAAGGAGCAATCGTGATGACACTGAAAGATTTAAAAATCGGTCAATCGGCCAGGGTGACTTCGGTCGGTGGAGAAGGAGCACTCAGACAGCATTTTCTGGACATGGGTGTCATTCCGGGAGCGGAAGTAACATTTGTAAAACTGGCACCGATGGGTGATCCGATGGAATTGCAGATTCACGGATATGAACTGACACTGCGACTTGCAGATGCGGATCAGATCGAAGTGACTCCGATAGACAAAAAAGAAGAAGAGCAAAAGGATAAAAAAGCAGCAAGACCGTTACATAACAGTTCAGTCCATCCCGGATTGGGAGAGGAAGGAAAATATCATGCAAAGGGAGATGGCGATCCGCTGCCGGATGATGTGACACTGACCTATGCATTGATGGGGAATCAGAACTGCGGCAAGACGACTTTGTTTAACCAGCTGACCGGAGCCAATCAGCATGTAGGTAATTTTCCGGGCGTAACGGTTGAACGAAAAGACGGAGCGATTCGCGGATATGCAAATACACAGGTGACGGACCTTCCGGGTATTTATTCCCTTTCGCCATACAGCAAGGAGGAAATTGTCTCCCGAAACCATGTGCTTTTGGAAAAACCCAGAGCGGTCATCAATATTGTGGATGCCAATAACATAGAGCGCAATCTTTATCTGACGATGCAGTTGTTGGAACTGGATATCCCCATGGTCGTAGCACTCAATATGATGGATGAAGTAAGGGGCAATGGAGGTTCTGTTGATGTGAATCTCATGGAGGAAATGCTGGGGGTACCGGTGATCCCGATATCGGCGGCAAAGAACGAAGGCGTGGATGAACTGGTCAAACATGCAATCCACATTGCGCATTATCAGGAACATCCGGTCAGACAGGATTTTTGCGATGAGTCGGATCATGATGGAGCAGTGCATCGCTGCATTCATGGTGTGCAGTATCTGATTGAGGACCATGCAAAACGCGCGGGTATCCCGGTTCGTTTTGCGGTCACAAAAATTATCGAAGGCGACTCACTTATTCTGGAACAACTTCATTTAGATGAGAATGAGGAGGAAATGATTGAGCATATCATTCATCAGATGGAAAAAGAACGCGGACTGGATCGCAGTGCAGCGATAGCGGATATGCGGTTTACATTTATACAAAAGGTATGCGAAAAATCCGTAAAGAAACCAAGAGAGAGTAAGGAACATATTCGCAGTCAGAAAATCGATAAGATCCTTACCGGAAAATATACGGCGATTCCGATGTTTGTCGGAATAATGGTGCTGATATTCTGGCTGACGTTCAATGTGATCGGAGCGTGGCTGCAGGGACTCATGGAAATGGGGGTCGAAGCTGTGACGAATCTGGTTGATCAGGCCATGACTGCCGCGCATGTCAATGAGACGTTACGCAGTCTGGTTATTGACGGTATCTTCGCAGGAGTGGGAAGTGTGCTCAGTTTCCTGCCGATCATTGTGACATTATTTTTCTTTTTGTCATTATTAGAGGACAGCGGATATATTGCCAGAGTCGCATTTTTTATGGACAAGCTGCTCCGCAAGATTGGTTTGTCCGGTCGAAGTATCGTTCCGATGTTGATCGGATTTGGATGCAGTGTGCCGGCTATTATGTCGACGAGAACACTTCCGAGTGAAAGAGACCGTAAGATGACCATTTTGTTGACTCCGTTTATGAGTTGTACGGCCAAACTTCCGATCTATGCATTTTTTATCAATGCATTTTTTCCGAAGCATGGCGGTTTGATCATGGCAGGTTTATATTTCCTGGGTATCGTGGTAGGCGTTCTGATAGCACTCCTGTACAAAAGAACATTGTTCAAAGGAGAGGCAGTACCATTTGTCATGGAACTTCCGAATTATCGATTGCCGGGAGTACGAAATGTAATGCAGCTACTCTGGGAAAAGGCTAAGGATTTCTTACAAAAAGCGTTTACCGTAATCTTTTTGGCTACTATTGTGGTATGGTTCCTGCAAAGTTTTGATCTGCATTTAAATACGGTGGAGAATTCTGCAGACAGTATTCTTGCAATGCTATCCGGCTTGCTGGTTCCGATTTTTCAACCGCTCGGTTTGGGAGACTGGAGAATCTGTACATCCCTGATCAGTGGATTTATGGCAAAGGAAAGTGTGGTATCCACGCTTGAAATCCTGTTTGGATCAGAGGGAGGAGTGACTGCGGCTATGTCATCCCTTGCGGCAGCATCTTTGATGGTATTTAGTCTTCTCTATACACCTTGTGTGGCTGCTGTGGCATCTGTAAAGCGGGAACTCGGGAAAAAATGGGCAGTTGCAGTGGTCGTATGGCAGTGCGTGCTTGCATGGATCGCAGCTTTTATGGTTCACCTGATCGGATTAATCTTTATGTAATGCTTGAGTTACAGGTCAGTGGTTAGCCGGACGGTTTCGGGTGTGGTATCGTATACAAATTTCGGGCACGCTTTCGCTTCGTTGCAAACGTAGCGGTTCTAAATTCGCCGTCCCCGGACGGCTCATTAAGAACCGACGTTTGCAAATATCCCTGCATGTTGTATACGATACCACACCCGAAATCTGTGCATTGGCGATTCTTTAACTTACTGACATTGTGGCTGAACGGTAACATGCATGACATTGGTGAAAGAAATGGAATTGGAAAATGTGTTGAGAGAATGCATAATATTTGATAGAATAAAAGCAGCAAAAAACAGGTTAAAAAGGAGTAGATATGGGACAGGCAGTTGTGACCTTGAAAAAGGGAGAGGGACGCACCCTGAAAGCCGGCGGCATGTGGGTGTATGACAATGAGATTGCGAGTATTATGGGTAGTTTCGAGAACGGCGATGTGGTGACCGTGCATGACTTTGACGGCTTTTTTATGGGGTATGGTTTCATTAATACCAAGTCAAAGATTACGGTGCGCATTCTTTCGCGCAGGAAAGAGGCTGTGATCGATGAGGCCTTTATGGAGCAGAGAGTGCGGGATGCGTGGGCATTTCGAAAAGAGACCATCGATACATCCAGTTGCAGACTGATCTTTGGAGAGGCAGATTTTTTGCCGGGGATCGTCATTGATAAATTTTCGGATGTGTTGGTAGTGGAGTCGTTGGCACTGGGCATTGACAGATGGAAGTATACCATCGTGGATGCGCTGAAAAGGGTGTTGGCTGAAGACGGTATTACGATTCGAGGAGTGTACGAGAGAAGTGATGCCAAGGTGCGCATACAGGAGGGTATGGAACGCTACAAGGGATTTATCGGGGAACCTTTTGACACTAAGGTGGAGATTGTGGAAAATGGAGTCCGGTACATCGTGGATGTGGAGGACGGACAAAAGACCGGATTTTTCCTGGATCAGAAGAACAATCGTGCTGCCATCCATCGAATCTGTAAGGGAAAGAAAGTGTTGGATTGTTTCACCCACACCGGTTCCTTTGCATTGAATGCCGGTATTGCCGGAGCGGATAGCGTGCTGGGTGTGGATGCATCACAGCTTGCGGTGGATCAGGCTACGGAGAATGCCAAACTGAATGATCTGGAGGATCGGGTTACTTTCCGGTGTGCAGATGTCTTTGAACTGTTGCCGGAACTGGAAGCAAAGGGAGAGCAGTATGATGTGGTAATCCTGGATCCACCTGCTTTTACCAAGTCCAGAAATTCAGTAAAAAATGCAGTGAAGGGCTACCGTGAGATCAATCTGAGAGGATTGAAACTGGTAAGAAACGGCGGCTATTTAGTGACCTGTTCATGCTCTCATTTTATGGAACCGGAGCTGTTTGCAAAGACCATCCGTGAGGCGGCAAACGGTGCTCACAAGAGATTGCGGCAGGTGGAATTTCGCACGCAAGGGTGTGACCATCCGATCCTGTGGGCGGCAGACCAGAGTTATTATTTGAAGTTTTATATCTTTCAGGTAGTGGAGGAACGATAGGGGCCTATTGGATCACTATTCTTTTATCACACTCCAGGCTTCAATCAATCGATCCATATTCCATGCAGCATTTGCCGGACTGGTCGAGGGTAGAACGATGGCTTTTCGTTCTATGACCGGTTCGGTATATTTTTTATACATCTTTTCTGCGGTTTTTCCGTTTACATAGATCTTCTCAATCGGTGCTGTATCTAATATCTGCCGGAGATCATTCGCCGTAACATCCCGGATACTTGCATCGGAAGAACCGGTGATCGTGCAGGATTTTATCACATCCCAGGCAGCGATATGATGTCGCAGAAGGAATTCCCGTTTCTCCGGAACTGTTTGTGGTAAGTCATCCTGATAGACTGCGGATACCACACGCCAGAATCGATTTTGCGGATGCCCGTAAAAAAACATGGATTCTCTGGATTTGACAGAAGGGAAACTGCCAAGAATGAGAATTCTCGATGATTCGTTATAGAGTGGTGGGATGGGATGTTCGATTCTTTTGCGTTCCAAGATAATTCTCCTTTTTATTGTAATTGATGTACCATTTTTAGAATGGCATAACAAGTCGTGTATAATTGCATTCATGTGGTTATGGTGGCTGTTCATAGCAAAATTCCTCCCTCTGTTAAACGGGCATGCAGGTGCGGAAAAATATGTTGTAATTACTCTCTGATTTGCTATACTAAGAATAAAGGTAATTGTTCAGCTCTGCTGAATAAATACGCATAAAGCATGTATATCTCAGACAGAGATGCCCCCCGCCACTAAGCAAAGCGTAGGCGGGGGGGCAGGAAACTTGTCTCAGGCGGGGTTCAATCTCCGTCTGAGATATACGCTCCGCGAGGATGCGCAGGGATTTGCATATGAAATATGTCAGCATATGACGCAAATCCCGCGCCAAGACTCGCGAGCGAGTCTTGAAGTCAGGAAGGATGAATGGTATGTTAAAAATATGGTATTACGGCGGGACTGAATATATGCAGGATGCGCCTGCATATTTTGATAACGTATATGAGGATGAATGGATAGAAGATGATTTTGTGAAAGAAATGATTCAGGATGTTGATCACTCAACTGTTTTGAGTTCGCATATAATTGATAGCCCTGTTTTGGGTGCAATTACGCCGAAAGAACTATCCGGTGGAGTTAAAGTTCTCATTTTGATGTTGAAAGATGATTCTTTTATTTATAATATGTCCAACTGTGGCAATAACTGTGCAAAGTGGATTTTAAAAATTGCAGAAAAAAAGGATTTGACAGTATATTTGCAG
>CAJOMI010000095.1 GCA_905235545.1 uncultured Lachnospiraceae bacterium
AGTAAACTGCTCATTAAGTACCGGCGGCTCCAAAGCACCTGTTTATGGAATCTGTACAATATGTACAATCCAATATACAATATTAAGGAGTTTCGCAATCACCTATATGATTTTTAAAAAGAGAGGTTGCAAGAAGGAGTAAATATAGGTATAATTACTCTATATTTACAGAAAGAAAGAGGTTAATATATTGTGAGGACGATTAAGAAAATTACTTCCTGTATTTTGCTTGCGGCAATGACGTTGGGAATCGTTGCACCGGTAGAGAATGTAAAAGCGGTACAGGCGGTAGTGGGATATGGAGCAGATGAAACTGCTGCGGAGGAAACGGAACAGAAGACACAGGAGACAAGTGAACAGACTGCTTCGACGGAAGAGACGACGGAAGATGCCGCCTTGCCTGAACCGACGACGGAAGAGATACCGACGGAAGAGATACCGACGAAGAATCCGAATCTGGTAGAATCCGAATTGTCACCGGCCGCGTCCAAAGTTGTTGTGCTGGATCCGGGGCATTGTGACAAGCATCCGGGAGCAAGCGGAAACGGACTAAGGGAAGAGGCTGCGGTATTGGATATTGCAACGGGATGTCAGGATGCGCTGAATGCTTTCGGAGATGTGACTGTTTATATGACAAGAGAGGATGGAACATGCCCATCCGTCAATGGATTGGGAGATGATCTGAAAGCGAGAAACAATTATGCCAAGATGTTAGATGCGGATTTTCTGGTAAGTATGCACCTGAATGCAGGAAGCAGTTCCGGTGCGAATGCGCTGGTCGCATATCAGTCCGGATACAATGACAACATTCGCAAAGAGACCCAGAAATTTGGTAAGATCGCACTTGCAAAATTAAACAAATTGGGAATTGCAAACCGGGGATTTTTGCTTCGCCAATCTTCGAGTTATCGATATAGGAATGGTAAGCGTGCAGATTATTATTCGATTGTAAGAATGGGTGTGATGCAGAATATTCCAAGTGTGATCATGGAAAACGGTTATATTACCAGTTCTTCCGATGTCAAGAAATTCTTCAAGACAAAGGCAAAACGCAGGAATGTAGGAAAAGCGGATGCCGAAGCAATTGCAGAGTATTATAACTTGAATAAAGAAGTGATTCCGGGTACATTTCAGGAGATTGATGGGGTTAACTATTTTGTGCAGGCGGATGGCAGAAAAGTGACCGGATGGGTAAAAAACGACGGCAAGTGGTATTACTTTGATGAAACAGATGGCAGACAGGTAACAGGATTTGTTGTGATCGGTGAAGATACCTTTTACCTGAGTCCGGCTGACGGCTCTATGTTATCCGGTTATTTTTCCGTAAACGGCAAGCGTTACCTTGCAAGAGGAAACGGAACGTTAGTCAAGAATCAGATGCATAGCGACGGCGTACACCAATACTTATTTGACGGTAACGGCAGACAATTTAAAAAGGGATTCCATAAACTGGATGGATACACCTATTACGTCAACAGCAAGAAGAATGTTGTGACCGGTACACAGAAGATCGGTGGAAAGTTCTATTTGTTTGAGTCGGAGACAGGCCATATGCTATATGGATTACAAAAGGAAGATAATAAATATTATTATGCAAATCCGACGACAGGTGAATTGGCGATAAAGAAAATAGTCGAAATAGACGGAGCGAAATATTATTTTGGTTCTACGGGTGTAAGAACGACAGGATGGGTAACCTATAAGAAGAATAAATATTATTTCAGCAAGAAAAACGGAAAGATGCTCACCGGCTGGAGAAAGATCAATAAACGTTATTATTACTTTGACAAGAAGTCCGGTAAAATGCAGAAACGTAAATGGATCGGAAACTATTATGTAAATGCAAACGGTGTCCGGACGAAAAAGAAAAAAAAGTAAGAAAAACGCAGAGAAAACATAACAAAAATACTTGTGAATAGTATACAGATTTGATAAACTGTAAAAGTGAGTTACAAATGGGTGGCGAAATATTTTTTTGTCACCCTTGAATTATCAGATTTGTAAAGCAGATAGATGTTATCTGGTATATTTGAATAGGAGGTAATGACATGAGTAGAAAATTGGATTTTGATAAAGAAGCATTCAAAAAAGAGGTCATCAGTAATGTGAAGGCACTTTACCGTAAGACAATCGATGAGGCAAGTAAGCAACAGATTTTCCAAGCGGTTTCCTATGCGATTAAAGATACGATCATTGACCAGTGGATTGCGACACATAAGGAATATGAGAAGCAAAATGTTAAGACAGTATATTATCTGTCCATGGAATTTTTGATGGGTCGTGCATTGGGTAATAATCTGATCAATCTGACCTGTTACAATGAAGTGAAGGAAGCATTGGACGAATTGGGTTTTGATCTTAATGTGATTGAGGACGAGGAACCGGATGCAGCACTTGGAAATGGTGGTCTGGGAAGATTGGCAGCATGTTTTTTGGATTCACTGGCAACACTCGGCTACCCGGCATACGGTTGTGGTATCCGTTACCGATATGGTATGTTCCGTCAGGAGATTCAGGACGGTTATCAGATCGAAAAGCCGGATGACTGGTTGAAGGACGGCAATCCGTTTGAGGTACGCCGTTCCGAGTATGCATGCGAAGTGAAGTTTGGCGGACGTGTCAAGGTAGAATATAAAGACGGAAAGAATCATTTTATTCAGGAGGATTATTCTTCCATTCGTGCCGTGCCGTATGATATTCCAATCATCGGATATGGTAACAATGTTGTAAACACTCTTAGAATCTGGGATGCGGAAGCCATTCAGGACTTTAATCTGGATTCGTTTGATAAAGGAGAATATCAGAAAGCGGTTGAACAGCAGAATCTGGCGAGAACGATCGTTGAGGTTCTCTATCCGAATGACAATCATTATGCGGGCAAGGAACTCCGGTTGAAACAGCAGTATTTCTTTATCTCTGCATCGATCCAGACAGCGCTTAAGAAATTTAAAGAAAATAATGATGATTTACATGATCTTCCGAAGAAGATCACCTTCCAGATGAATGATACGCATCCGACCGTAGCCGTAGCGGAGCTTATGAGAATCCTAGTCGATGAGGAAGGATTGGAATGGGATGATGCGTGGGATATCACGACACATACCTGTGCATATATACAAATCATACGATTATGTCAGAAGCACTTGAAAAATGGCCGATTGAGTTGTTCTCAAGACTTCTCCCGCGTGTATATCAGATCATTGAGGAAATTGATCGCAGATATGTCAACCAGATTCGGGAGAAATATCCGAACAATCCGGAGAAAGTCAGAAATATGGCAATTCTCTATGACGGTCAGGTGAAGATGGCACATCTTGCAATTGCCGGTTCCTATTCGGTAAACGGTGTGGCCGCACTCCATACAGAGATTCTGGAGAAGAGAGAGCTCAAGGATTTCTATGAGATGCGTCCGGAGCAGTTCAATAATAAGACGAACGGTATCACGCAGAGACGTTTCCTTCTGCACGGCAATCCGCTGCTCGCAGATTGGATCACTTCAAAAATCGGTGATGAGTGGATTACGAATCTTCCGCATTTGGAGAAGTTAAAAGTCTATGTGGATGATGAGAAATGCCAGCAGGAGTTCATGAATATTAAGTATCAGAACAAGGTTCGTCTTGCCGCTTACATCAAGGAGTACAACGGAATCGAAGTGGATCCGCGGTCTATCTTTGATGTGCAGGTCAAGAGACTGCATGAGTATAAGAGACAGTTGCTCAACATTTTGCATGTCATGTACCTCTACAATGAGATCAAAGAGCATCCGGAAATGGATATCGTTCCACGTACTTTCATTTTTGGTGCAAAGGCGGCTGCAGGCTATAAGAGAGCAAAACTGACGATCAAGCTGATCAATTCCGTTGCAGATGTGATCAACAACGATGAGTCCATCGAGGGTAAGATCAAGGTCGTGTTTATTGAAAACTATCGTGTATCCAATGCAGAGTTGATCTTTGCGGCAGCAGATGTATCCGAACAGATATCGACAGCATCCAGAGAGGCTTCCGGTACCGGTAACATGAAGTTTATGTTAAATGGAGCTCCGACACTTGGAACAATGGATGGAGCAAATGTAGAGATTGTGGAGGAAGTCGGAGAAGAGAATGCCTTTATCTTCGGTCTTTCCGCAGAGGAAGTTATGGCATACGAGCGGGATCACAATTACTATCCGGCGGATATCTTTAATAGCAATGCCGACATCCGCAAGGTTTTGACGCAGTTGATCAATGGCACATATAGTGAGGATACGGAGTTGTTCCGTGATATCTATGATTCATTGATCAAAGAGGATGTTTACTTTACATTGAAAGATTTTGATTCTTACTGCGAAGCACACAGAAAAGTGGATGAAGCATATCGGGATGAGAAGAGATGGGCAAAGATGGCGATGTTAAATACCGCCTGCTCCGGTAAGTTCTCTTCTGACCGGACGATTGAGCAGTATGCGCAGGAGATCTGGAAGTTGGAAAAAGTAACCGTTAAGATGCCGGGGAAAACCCGTACGAAGAAGAAAGTATCCAAATAATACAGGCGAGGTTATAGAAAAGCCTTCTCCCACATAGAATAGTGGGAGGGGGCTTTGTTTTATGAAAAAAATAATTTTGACTATGTTTGGCATGTTGCTGATTCCGGTTGGCCTGGCGGTGCTGTTTAGTCTGTTCAGCGATCAGATTCGAATTGGAACAGGTGGGATGAATATAAAGAATCATCTATTGGGTAAAGAAATTCTGATTGAAATGAGCGGTCTTTATCAGAGCATGGATGTGGAAGAATATGTTTTGGGCGTTCTTCCTGGCACCATACCGGCAGATTATGACCCGGAGGCACTGAAAGTGCAGGCAGTTCTGATTCGTACCAACATTTTAAAGGAAATGCAGGAAAAGAATACAGAAGATGCTGCGGATCTGTCTTATCAGTATCTGACGGTGGAGGAGAGGATTGCGATGTGGGGAGAACGGAATTATGATAATTACGAAAAGCGGATGGAGGCGGCAGTGGTGGAAACAGCCGGAATGGTGATCGAACAGGAGGGAAATCTGATCACGGCATTTTATCATGAAGTGAGTATAGGAAAGACGGCAAGTGCGGCGGAAGTTTTGGAAAATGATATTTCCTATCTGCAGTCTGTGGAGAGCAATCAGGATGTGGAAGCCAAACACTATATGAATATTATTCCATATACTTGGGAAGAGATAACAGAAAAACAGGGTGACCAAAATACGGAAACAAATGTTTCTGAACACGCTGCACAGGTGGATGAGAGTACAGAAAACGGTTTTGTTAAATCTTTTTCTGTCGATGGCATTTCTTATACCGGTGAAGAAGCGATGCAGATTTTTCAGTTGAGTTCCACAAATTTCTACGTGGAAATGGTGGAAGGCGGTTTTCGGTTTATATGTCTTGGAAAGGGCAATTGTCTCGGTGTCTCACAGTATGGCGCCAATGCCATGGCACAGAATGGGAGCAGCATGGAAGAGATCATTTCATATTATTATCAGGGAGTGAGTCTTGTAAATCTTCACACCACATAATTTGAAAAAATATGTATAAAACATTTCCTCTGAGGTAATCATATCTGTAGAGGTGATGAAAATGCAAAGTAAGAATAAAACATTTGTACAAATGATGAAAGACAATGCGTTTTATATTGCATTAGGTGTAGGCCTTTTGGCGATTCTTGCCGTGGTGGCTGTTTATACCATGGGGCAGAACGGTATAACGGTTTCGGAACATGAGCTGGATTTGAATCAGGCATCCGATTATTCGGCAGTGACAACGGAAGCGTCCACGCAAAAGAAAACGATGGAAAAAACAGCGGATGTTTCCGCTGCAACGGAAAAAAAGACGAATGAAAAGACGGAAACATCAGAAAAAGTGGAAGACAAGACGGAATGGAATACGATTGCCGCAGAGCGCACGATGACAGAGAATGAACAGTCAGAGGAAATTACGAACGATGCGTCAAATGAGAAAAAGAGTGTACCGGTCATTTCGGATACGGGAGAGCTGGATTTTACCAGTGAAAAGACAATCGGTTGGCCGGTAAACGGTGAAGTGATTCTTCCCTACAGTATGGAAACTACGGTCTATTATAAGACATTGGATCAGTATCGGGTAAATCCCGGGATTTTAATTGCAGCGGGAAACGGAACCACAGTGAAGAATGCGTATCTTGGAAAGGTAACAAAGGTAACCAGTGATAATACCTATGGCAACATGGTGACGCTATATATTGGAAATAACTATAGCATGGTATATGGACAACTGGACACAATCTATGTAAAAGAAGGAGATTATGTCAAAGCAGGGGAATCCATTGGGACGATTGGTAATCCAACCGACATTTTCAAGGAAGAAGGGGGACATCTGTTTTTCCAGATATTGGAAAACGACCAGCCGGTAGATCCGATGTTGTTTATCTCGTAGGAAAATACTCCCGCTTCTATAAATGGTGAATATGTAAATATATATTAAGAAGAAGGCAGACTTGATTTTTGAGTCTGCCTTACATAGTAAATTTTGAGTATTCATGAACTTTTTTCATTCTAATCTTGACAGGCTATATATCATGTTGTATATTTTGTTTTGACAGTGAAAGTCGAAAGAGACGACTAACAATAAAGTGAAAAGGAGAATAGTATTATGTTAGAAAAATTAAAAGAGATTATTGCAGAGCAACTCAGCGTGGATGAGAGTGAAATCGAATTGACTTCCAACTTCAAAGAAGATTTGGGAGCGGATTCATTGGATTTATTTGAGTTGGTTATGGCACTGGAAGAGGAATATGATGTTGAGATTCCTTCAGAGGATTTAGAGAAGATTGCTACCGTAGAAGACGTAATCGAATATCTGAAGGCAAATGGAATAGAAGCTTAATGACAAGGCCGGTTATGCATTACATAGCCGGCCTTTTTCAATGCTTGTTTTATAATAATTGTTCTGCGATCGCATCATAGAGTTCTAATACACAATGTTCATCTTTGGCAAAATAACTGCAGTTAAGACAACTGGTGGAATCGTCATCCACAGAGTTTGACAACTCACTTGTCGTAGTCTTTTTGTAGGCACTGCATCGGGTTGCCACATCTGCATACATCTTTTTTGTACTCCGCATATCGATATCCTCCTTTCTGATATTATTTTTTAACCTGATTGCGAAACGCCTATTAAACTTGAATCTATATAATATGCTCAATAAAAAGTTGTAAATCGGAGTTTCGCTGTTACAGTTCAGCCATCAATGTCATTAAGTTAAACCGGACGTTGCCGGACATGATATATGTTTTCCATTTCGGGCACGCTTGCGCTTAACTTTAAACGCAACGGTACTAAACTCATGACTCCTGTGGTCGTCATTCGTTAAGTGCCGGCGTTCGCAGATAGCCCTACATGGTAAAACATATATCATGTCCGGCAACTGTGTATTGGTGATTCTTTAACTGAATGACATTGGTTCAGCCATTGACCAATACCACACCCGGAACCGTCCGTCTACCACTGAACTGTAACATTTCGCTTACACTTTGGCAGTTACATATATAGTATGACTTGACAAGGGATATTTCATTCAGTTACAATATGGGACGAATGCTTAAACGGCAAAAATTAGTTTAGAAAGTATGCTATGCAGATTTGATTTTAAATAAGGCAGATTAAAATCAGGTATTTATAATGGAGGTTGATGATTATTGGATCCTGACTCGAGTATGCAAATCATTGCAATTGTAATTATGATACTGCTCTCCGCATTTTTCTCATCTGCGGAGACGGCGCTCACAACGGTGAACCGTCATCGGTTGAGGGCATTGGCAGAGGAGGGAAACCGGAATGCGGAAAAGGTATTAAAGCTGATCGCGAATCCGTCAAAGATGTTAAGTGCGATTCTGATCGGCAATAATATCGTCAATATTTCCGCTTCGGCACTGGTGACAAATGTTACCACAAATTTGTTTGGAAGCCGGTTTCTGGGTATTTCGACCGGAGCTTTGACATTGGTCATTTTACTCTTTGGAGAGATTACGCCAAAGACGCTGGCGTCTCTTTACAGCGAGAAGCTCTCATTGATCTATATTCATATTATTGCACCGCTTACCGTTATCCTGACACCGGCAATCTGGCTGGTTGAGAAGTTGAGCAACGGGATTTTCTTCCTCTTGCGGGTGGACCGCAATCGCAATAATGACCAGATGACGGAGGGAGAACTTCGGACCATAGTGGATGTGAGCGTAGAGGATGGTGTATTGGAAAAAGAAGAAAAATCCATGATCAACAATGTGGTGGATTTTGGCGATTCCATGGCAAAGGATGTTATGATTCCCCGGGCAGATATGACATTTGTATCCATAGATGCCACATACGAGGAACTGTTCGCCGCATTTGAGGAGGAGCACTATTCGAGACTTCCGGTATATGATGACAATAAGGATACGGTGATCGGCATTGTGTATATGAAGGATTTGTTTTTTGCCGGACACCGGAAGACAGAGAAACCGTTTCAGGTGCGGGATATTATGCGCGAGCCGTTCTTTGTATATGAATACCAGAAGACATCTTCCGTTATGACGGAGATGCGGGATCATTTTGTATCACTGGCGATTGTGCTGGATGAGTATGCGACCGCTGTCGGGCTGATCACGATCGAAGACCTGATCGAGGAGATCGTCGGGGAGATTCGGGATGAGTTTGATATGGATGAATTGGAAATGGTCACGAAACTGGAGAAGAACCGTTATGAGATTGATGCGGCGATGAAACTCAGCGATCTGGAGGACAGTATTGGCGTGCGGTTGGAGTCTGAGGATTATGACTCACTGGGCGGTTATGTGATTGAAATGTTGGATCATCTTCCAAAGGTTGGTGAGACGGTCAAAAAAGATGGAATTACATTTAAAGTGTTGTCCATGGATAAGAATCGAATCGACAGGGTGGCAATTCTGATCGATCCGGAATTACAGTAAATAAAATCAGAAAGAAAGAGGTATAGACATGATTAGTGCAAATAATGTGACGTTGCGTTTTGGTAAAAAGGCTTT
>CAJOMI010000096.1 GCA_905235545.1 uncultured Lachnospiraceae bacterium
GCAAGTAGCAATTTACGTAGTAAATATGCGGATTGCGAATGTTTTTAGCACGACGAGAATTGCGTAGCAATGTAGTCGTGCGTAGGCATCAGTTGGGGGTAAAATACCTTTTGACCCCAACATCATAAAATGAACTTACTGCTCTATCGCAGTCTTTTTTATTTATCTGTTTATTTTGGAACGTTTTCTAAGCGTAGGATCCAAAATCTTCTTACGGATACGAATATGCTCCGGTGTGATCTCCAAAAGTTCATCGGTATCGATGAATTCAAGTGCCTGCTCCAGACTCAATACTCTTGGCGGAGTCAGTTTCAGCGCATCGTCAGATCCGGATGCTCTTGTGTTGGTCAGATGCTTAGCCTTGCACACATTGATCTCGATATCCTCTGCCTTACCGGTCTGTCCGATCACCATGCCCGCATAGACTGCTTCACCCGGTCCGATAAACAGGGTTCCTCTGTCCTGTGCATTGAAAAGACCATAGGTAATGGAGGTTCCCGACTCAAATGCGATCAGGGAGCCCTGACTTCTGTACATCATATCTCCCTTATACGGACCGTATCCGTCAAAGATCGTGTTGATAATACCGGTTCCCTTTGTGGATGTCATGAAATCTCCGCGGAATCCGATAAGTCCTCTTGCCGGAATCTTAAATTCCAGGCGAACGGTTCCGTCATGAGCCGGTGTCATCGCCTGAAGCTCTCCCTTTCTCTCATTTAACATACTGATGACAGTACCTGAAAACTCATCCGGCACATCGATATAGGCTATCTCCATCGGCTCCAATTTCTTGCCGTTTTCATCCTCTTTATAGATTACCTCGGCTTTGCTGACTGCAAATTCATAACCTTCTCTTCTCATATTCTCGATCAGAACCGATAAGTGAAGTTCTCCTCTTCCGGATACCTTATAAGTGTCAGTTCCGTCGGTCTCCTCGACACGAAGAGAAACATCCGTATTGAGTTCCCGTAGCAAACGGTCTCTTAAATGTCTGGATGTGACAAATTTGCCCTCCTTACCTGCTAACGGAGAATCATTTACCATGAAATTCATGGAAATTGTCGGCTCAGAAATCTTCTGGAACGGAATCGGCTGTGGATTGTCCACAGAACACAGTGTGTCTCCGATATGGATATCTGAGATTCCGGAGATAGCCACGATGGAACCGATACCGGCTTCATTTACTTCTACCTTATCCAGGCCCTCGAACTCATATAACTTTCCGATCTTTACCTTCTTGCATTTACTCTCGTCATGGGCATTGACCAAAAGAACCTCCTGATTGAGTTTGAGCGTTCCGTTGTCAACCTTACCTACACCGATCCTGCCGACATATTCATTGTAATCAATGGTAGAAATGAGAACCTGAGTATCTGCATCCGGATCTCCTGTCGGAGCCGGAATATAATCAATGATCGTTTCAAATAACGGAGCCATATCAACCGCGTCGTCTTCCGGATTCTTTTTTGCCACACCGTCCTTCGCCGATGCATAGACAAACGGACACTCCAACTGTTCATCCGTCGCATCCAGATCCAGGAGCAGTTCCAACACTTCCTCTTCCACTTCCTCGATTCTCGCCTCCGGGCGATCGATCTTATTGACACAGACGATGACATGAAGATTCAGTTCCAATGCCTTTTTAAGCACAAACTTCGTCTGTGGCATTGCTCCCTCAAATGCATCCACCACAAGGATGACACCGTTTACCATCTTGAGCACGCGCTCCACCTCACCGCCGAAGTCCGCATGCCCCGGAGTGTCAATAATATTGATCTTTGTTCCCTTGTAATGCACTGCCGTATTCTTGGAAAGAATGGTGATTCCGCGTTCTTTTTCTATGTCATTGGAATCCATGACACGCTCTGCCACTTCCTGGTTTTCGCGGAACACGCCACTTTGTTTGAGCAGCTCATCCACCAATGTTGTTTTTCCGTGATCGACATGGGCAATGATTGCCACATTTCGAATGTCATCTCTTGAAATCTGCATAATTTCCTCCTAAATCTGTCCTTACCACATATCAAGACTCACTCACAAGTCTTTTGCACCGGATTCGGGTCTGATCTGCAACAGCAAACTGATTCAAATCCAAATCTTTCTTATTTTACACACGGCTACAAGTGTATCACAAAGAATCAATGCTTTCAAGAACTATTTTTCCCTGTTTCATCTGAACATAACAGGAGCGTGACATGTACTGTACCTGCCACGCTCCGTCCGTATCATAAAATTAAAGGTTGGAATAGCCCATCAATGCCGTGTCCACTTCTCTTGCAACCTCTCGTCCCTCCCGGATAGCCCATACAACAAGGGATTGCCCTCTGTGCATATCACCTGCCGTAAAGATCTTCGGCACATTGGTCGCATACTCGCCGGCTTCTGTCTTTACATTGGTTCTCTCATTGAGTTCCACTCCGAATGCCTTGGAAACATAGTCCTGAGAGCCGAGAAATCCTGCCGCGATCAACACAAGATCACATGGAACCTCATATTCACTGCCCTCTACCTCCGACATGTTCATCCGTCCGGTCTTGGCATCCTTTTTCCATTCCAGTTTTACACATTTTGCCTTAACCACATTACCGTCTTTATCCTTGACGAACTCTTTGACCGTGGTCTCGTAAATACGCGGATCCTGTCCGAATACGGCAATCGCTTCCTGTTGACCGTAATCTGTCTTCAGAACTTTAGGCCACTCCGGCCATGGATTGCTCTCTGCTCTGGTAACCGGCGGCTTCGGCATCATCTCAAGCTGTACCACGTTCTTGGCTCCCTGGCGAATGGATGTGCCCACACAATCATTTCCGGTATCACCGCCGCCAATGACCAATACATTCTTTCCCTTGGCACTGACATATTTTTGATCCTTAAATTCAGAATTTAACAGGCTCCTGGTGGTGGTCTTTAAGTAATCTACCGCGAAATAGATGCCCTTTGCCTCTCTTCCCTTTGCCTTGATATCTCTTGGATTGGAGGCGCCGCAGGCAAGGATGACACTGTCATATTCTTTTAAGATGGTCTCTGCCTTGACCGCTTTCTCTGACGGATTGGTCAGATACTGTCCCATGACATCCTCTTTTGCAACCATCGGTGTCATGGCAGCCTTGTTTGCCCCCACATTCGCGTTTGTGACAAACTCCACACCTTCCGCCTTCATCACTTCGATCTTGCGGTCAATGACCTGCTTTTCCAACTTCATATTCGGAATCCCGTACATCAAAAGTCCACCGATCCGGTCACTTCTCTCAAATACGGTGACGGAATGTCCTCTCTTATTCAACTGATCCGCAGCAGCCAGTCCGGAAGGTCCGGAACCGATCACTGCGATCTTCTTTCCCGTGCGTACACTCGGTGCCTTCGGTGCTGCAAGTCCGCTTTCATATGCGGATTCAATGATACTTCTCTCGTTTTCCTTGTTAGAGATCGGCTCACCGTTCAGATTGCAGGTACATGCCGCCTCACAGGGAGAAGGACATACTCTGGATGTGAACTCCGGAAAATTGTTTGTCTTTTTCAAGCGTTCAAATGCCTCATCCCAATCGCCGTGATATACCAGATCATTCCACTCCGGAATCAGATTGTTAAGCGGACAACCGGAAGCCATCCCACCGATCATAAGACCGGACTGGCAAAACGGCACCCCGCACTCCATACATCTGGCTGCCTGTGTGCGTTGTTTCTCCTTCGAAAGAGGTACATGAAATTCATTAAAATTCTTGATCCTTTCCTTCGGACTGATCTCAAGACTATTCTCTCTGTCATATTCTAAAAATCCTGTTGCTTTTCCCATGATCACTTACCCCTTTCCTTTATTTTTTGAGCGCATAAAACGCTTCGATCTGTGCCTGTTCAGAGGATAAGCCCTTTTCTTCCATCTGAACGGTCATATTCATCATCTTCTTATATTCATGCGGAATGATCTTTTTAAACTTCGGCAGATATTCTCCAAAATGATCCAGGATCTCTTTTCCTCTCTCTGAGTTCGTATATGCTACGTGATCTTTGATCATGGCATTGAGTTCCATTACATCATACTTATCGGTCACTGCTTCGATGGAAACCAATTCCTTATTTAACTTCATATAGAGATCACTGTTTAAGTCGAGCACATAAGCAACGCCTCCGCTCATACCGGCTGCAAAGTTCTTTCCGGTATCACCGAGCACAACAACCCTTCCTCCGGTCATGTACTCGCATCCGTGGTCACCGACGCCTTCACAGACTGCTGTCGCACCGGAATTCCGGACAGCAAACCGCTCGCCTGCAATTCCGTTGATGTAAGCAGATCCGCTGGTTGCGCCATAGAGTGCCACATTACCGATTATAATGTTTTCATCTGCCTTGAAAGAGCCCGTCTTCGGCGGATATACGATCAGTTTACCACCGGAAAGTCCTTTTCCGAAGTAGTCATTGCTGTCACCTACAAGTTCCAGCGTCAATCCCTTTGGAATAAAGGCACCGAAACTCTGTCCGCCCGATCCGTTACACTTCACGGTAAAGGTATCCTCTTCCAGTGTATTGTAATATCTCTTTGTAATCTCAGCGCCGAAGATCGTACCAACGGAACGATCCGTATTCTTTACATCGATCTCCACACTCTTCTTCTGTCCCTTTTCCAGAGCAGTTTTCATATTCTTTAATAATATTTTTTCATCTATTGTATTTTGAAGTTCAAAATCATATACATTTTTCTGATTGTATGTGATCTTGTTCTGTGGGCGATCCGCAAACGGATTATCCAGAATAGCGGAAAGATCCACTTTTCTTTCATCCGCCTCCGGTCCAGCCTTTAACAAATCGGTTCGACCGACCAGTTCATCTACCGTGCGAACACCGAGCTTAGCCATATACTCGCGCAATTCTTCCGCGATAAACATCATAAAGTTGACTACATATTCCGGTTTTCCTTTGAATCGTTTTCTCAGTTCCGGATTCTGGGTTGCCACACCAACCGGACAGGTATCCAGATTGCAGACACGCATCATAACACAGCCCATTGTTACAAGCGGTGCGGTGGCAAATCCAAATTCCTCTGCACCGAGTATCGCTGCAATTGCGACATCCCGTCCTGTCATCAGTTTTCCGTCTGTCTCAAGAATTACCTTGTTGCGCAGATCATTCATGATCAAAGTCTGATGTGTCTCTGCAAGACCCAGTTCCCAAGGAAGTCCGGCATTGTAGATGGAGTTGCCCGGAGCTGCTCCCGTACCTCCGTCATAACCCGATACCAGAATCACCTGAGCGCCTGCCTTTGCCACACCGGCTGCCACGGTACCGATACCTGCTTCAGATACCAGTTTGACAGAAATTCTCGCATCTGTATTGGCATTCTTGCAATCATAGATCAACTGAGCCAGATCCTCGATGGAATAGATATCGTGATGCGGTGGCGGTGAGATCAATCCCACACCCGGTGTGGAATGACGGGTCTTTGCGATCCACGGATATACTTTACCGCCCGGCAAATGTCCTCCCTCTCCCGGTTTTGCACCCTGCGCCATCTTGATCTGAATCTCTTTTGCACTGGTCAGATATTTGGACGTTACGCCAAATCGTCCGGAAGCAACCTGTTTGATCGCAGAACAACGGTTCTTTCCGTCTGCGCCGATGGTGAGACGCTCCAGATCCTCTCCACCTTCACCGGAATTTGACTTTCCACCTAACATATTCATGGCAATCGCCAATGTCTCATGCGCCTCTTTCGAAATAGAACCATAGGACATAGCTCCGGTCTTAAATCGTTTTACAATAGACTCTGCAGGCTCCACTTCCTCAATCGGAATTTCCTTTTCCGGATAGTTGAAATCGATCAGTCCCCTAAGGGTCACCGGATTCATCTCTTCATTGAGCAATTTTGAATACTCTTTAAAGATTTTATAATCACCGGTTCTGGTCGCCTGCTGCAGTAAATGAATCGTCTGCGGATTATACAGATGCTCTTCTTTTCCACTTCTGAATTTATGGCTGCCGCTGCTTTCCAATGCAAGGTTCATATCCAGGCCAAGCGG
>CAJOMI010000097.1 GCA_905235545.1 uncultured Lachnospiraceae bacterium
ATCTTTGTGACCTCAGAAAGTGCCTTCTGAATAAGTTCCTTACTGATTGCCACATCGGTTGTCACGAAGTTAAGGGTTGTCGCCATATTCGGATGTATCATTCCGCTTCCCTTCGCCATACCACCTAAAGTACACTTTGTACCGTCAATATCAAATGTCACTGCAACCTCTTTCGGTACCGTATCCGTAGTCATGATCGCATTGACTGCCTTTGCATTGCCGTCATAGGAAAGTCCGTCTGCCAGTTCTTTGATATGGCTTTCAATCGGCTCGATTGGAAGAGGAATTCCGATAACACCTGTAGATGCAACAACAACCTCATCCGCTTCGATATGAAGGACATCCGCTGCCAGTTCACACATCTTCCGTGCCTTTTCCTCCCCATCCGCGTTACAGGTATTGGCATTCTTGGAATTGACGATAACGGCTCTTGATTTTCCCCCTGTCGTTTCCAGATTCTTCCTGGTGACAAGAATCGGCGCACCCTTTACCTTATTGGTCGTATATACGGCTGCTGTGTTACAGACTTCATCGCTAACCACCATTCCAAGATCATTCTTATCCGGATTATCAACCAATCCGCAATGAACTCCGTTTGCCTTGAATCCTCTGGCCGCACACACACCGCCTTCTACATAAGTATATCCATCAAATTGTTTCATCTTACTATCCTCCTGCTCTTATTTTCGTGTTACTGTTCATAGACTATGTCATTCCCTTAAGCCGGGCATTGCCGGACATGTTCTATGTTCGCCAACTGTGTATTTGTAAAATCTTAAGTGCTTGACATTGGTTTCCAGACATGCCACTTGCTTAAGATGTTACTATTTTACCGGCACACAGGTTTCGGGTGTGATATAGTATACATTTTTTGGGCTATTTGCAAACGTCGGTTCTTAATGAGCCGTCCCAAGGCGGCGAATTTAGCACCGCTACGTTTGCAACGAAACGCAAGTGTGCCCGAAAAATGTATACTATATCGCACCCGGGACCGTCCGGTAACACCTGAAACCGTCCGGCTTAACGGAATGGCATTGAAGAATGAACGGTAACATTCCCTTGACTTTTTCTGATATTTTATGAAATAATATACTGCAACAAGAACGCCGGAAGCGTTCTTTTATGTGTTTATAACAGAATCATTTAAAATCATAATACAAAAAAGGAGATTTTTCAATATGGCAAACACAAATATTCCCAAGGATCCCACAATGTTACTCAGTTATATCAACACAAAACTGCGGGATGACTATTCCGGTCTTGACGCTCTTTGCGATGATCTGGATATTCAAAAATCGGAGTTGGAAACGAAGCTCGCTTCCATTGATTACCGATACGATGCAACCTTAAATCGGTTTCTTTAAATCAGTCTTCGCCTGTTCGGCTCGAATAGCTCTGCATACCTTCGAACTAAGCTCACGCTGTTCGCTAAGGTCTCAGGCATCTTGGACTTTCATGGTAAACGACTATGCTAAGTTCAACCTGCGGCTTTGCCTTGGTTTCACTAAGCGCCGCTGTATACGGAAAGTGACCCAATCAGTCTTCGCCTGTTCGGCTCGACTTGGTAATTAGAAAATAACAGCTATGTATCGATATCGATTCCATAGCTGTTATCCATAGCCCTTCGGCACTATCCTCTTATACTCCCATAAATTTCTTCATTCGTTCAAATTCCATCTCCATCAGGTCATATCCGTTTTGATAGAAAGCCCGAAGTTTCTCCTGATCCATCTCCGTTCTTCCCGGACACGGTATCGTCGGTCGGAGTACAAAGATCTTTCCCTCATCTTCCAACCGTTCGATCAGTTCCATCGTTTTATTGTAATAATATGGTCTGTAATAAATGCTTTTTACGAGATTCGGATACTTTTTAAAAAATGCGATGTAAATTCTCGCACTCTCACTTGGGAATTTCTTGCGATACCCCCTCGGTCTGGTCAAAATCACAAGATTCTTCTTATGACCCGTTTTTATAGAGTGCACAAGCGGTACCGAATCTGCAAGCCCGCCATCCAAATATGGCACACCGTCAATGGTTACCATCGGTGAAGCAACCGGCAAACTCGCAGATGCACGGCAGATCTTACACAGACGTTCCATACTTTCCGTCTCCGACAGATATTCTGCCTTACCGGTGTAGACATTGGTCACCACCATCTCACATTTCATACCCTCTTTGAGATAGGCTTCAAAATCATAAGGAAATGTCTCCTTCGGAAAAGTCTCAAACAATTTATCCATGTCATAAACACTGTGCTGTTTGACTGCCTTTCGCAGAGAGTTCTTATACTGATCTTCTTTTTCCGGTGGTGCAAAGCAATTGTAACTTCTTCCAATCTGCTTTGCCGCATAACTCAAAGCATTGCACGCCCCGGCTGATACACCGACCACATAGGGAAACATGAAATCCTGCTCCATCAGATAATCCAACGCACCTGCCGTAAACACACCCCTGGAGGAACCTCCCTCTAAGACCAATCCCGCTTTCTTTCTCTTTAATTCTTCCAAAAGAATTTCCTCCTTTTATACAGAGTTAACAGGCGACCGTCCCGGGACAGCCGCCTGTTCATTGTATAGGCTCACTATGTTATTCCTGTTTTCTCCATAGCACAAGCCAAACTTATTTGCGTTCGTATAGGAACCGCAAATGTAACCGTTCACCCTTTAGGCTTCTTCCTTCACAACTTCCGTAACGGACTTTGCAAGTCCTGCAAGCCCCTGAATCTCGGACGGAATGATGATCTTGGTTGCTTGGCCGTCAGCAGCCTTGCCAAATGCTTCCAGACTCTTTAACTTGATTACCTCACCGGACGGTGCTGCCTCATTGAGAAGACGGATACCATCTGCATTTGCCTGCTGGATTGCAAGAATTGCCTGTGCCTGACCTTCCGCTTCACGAATGGTTGCTTCTTTCTTCGCCTCAGCACGAAGAATAGCGGATTGTTTCTCAGCTTCTGCCTCCAAAATCACAGACTCCTTATGACCTTCTGCGATCAGGACAGCGGACTTCTTCTCACCCTCTGCCTTCAGGATCTGCTCACGTCTCTCACGCTCTGCCTTCATCTGTTTCTCCATTGCATCCTGAATAGCTGCCGGAGGAATGATGTTCTTAAGCTCTACACGATTTACCTTGATTCCCCATGGATCGGTTGCCTCATCCAGAGTCGCACGCATCTTAGTGTTGATCGTCTCTCTGGAGGTCAAAGTCTGGTCTAATTCCAGGTCACCGATGATATTACGAAGTGTCGTAGCAGTCAGGTTCTCGATTGCCATGATCGGACGTTCTACACCGTAGCAATAAAGCTTCGGATCGGTAATCTGAAAGAATACGACAGTGTCAATGCGCATCGTAACATTATCCTTTGTGATAACCGGCTGTGGTTCAAAGTCAACCACCTGTTCCTTCAGCGTTACTTTTTTGGTGATCTTGTCGATGATCGGCATCTTCAAATGAAATCCGACAGACCACGTACCTGTATAGGTACCCAATCTCTCGACAACATAGGCATGTGCCTGCGGTACGATTCGAATACTGCTAAGCACTATGATAAATAAAATAAACAATATAAATACGATAAAAGAAAAAACAACTGTTTCCATTATTCTACTCCTCTTCTTTCTTTGCTCTAACCGGTTCTACGATTAGTTTGACTCCTTGAATCTCTACTATCTTTACGCTCTCACCTGCCGGAATCACAACTGCATTCTCTCTGGTTCTTGCAGTCCACTCCATTCCATTCACCTTTGCCTGGCCGGTGCTTTCCAGATTATTGATCTCCTGCAATACAACCGCGAATTGTCCAATCAATGCTTCTGAATTGGTTTTTTCTATATTTGCATCCAGATAACGGGCTGCAACCGGTCTTGTAAAAATCAATAAAACGACAGAAACGACTACAAAACAAATCACCTGTATTGCAATGCCTCCGCCCAATGCTCCTGCAATAGCTGCCACAAATGCTCCTCCGGCAAACCATATCGAGGTTAGTCCCAGACTGGCAATCTCCAATATAATAAATACTGCAGCCAGTAATAACCAGCATAATATCTCCATAGTGCACACCTCCCTCTCTTTTCGTATGCTTTTACTCTATAACATATCCTTTTCTTTTATATGTTATGTAATCATTATACCAAAAAAAAGGAAAAAGAAAAGCAGAATATCATTTTCTTCCAAAAAATGTATTCTGCTTTCTAAGTCGGCATTCCTTACTATATCGGATTTACACTATTTGATATATATTTGAATGCTCTTCTTTGTATCGGTTCCATCGGTTGCTTTTGCAGTAATCTTAACCTTATGTCCCTTCCCTGCTTTCTTTGTCTTAACAACACCATTCTTTGAAACGGTAGCCCATTTTTCATTGCTGCTACTCCACTTCAGCGCCTTGTTCAGATTTTTGGAAGAGGTCTTCGGTGTGATGGTTGCCTTAACCGTAACCTTTCCGCCGGCCTTTACCGTCGTCTTCTTAGCCGACAGTTTGATCTTCTGAATTGCCTTTGGCATGATCTTAATCTTATAAATAGCTGTCTTTCCGCTTCCGTCTGTTGCCGTCGCTTTGATGGTCACGCTCTTGTTCTTACCTGCCTTCTTTGTCTTTACAAGACCATTGGCATCAACCGTTGCGTACTTCGTATTGCTGCTGGACCATGTAACCTTCTGATTGGTTGCGCTATTCGGTGTAACAACAGCCTTTAGCTGAATCTTCTTGCCAACGGCAATCTTCTTGGAGATTCCGGTGATCTTGATATTTTTAACTTTCACCTCGGCCGTTATATTCTTCAGTGTTTCCTCTGCTTTTTCGAGTGTTTCTGCATTGCTAACCAGTTTCTTCCGGTCATCTGTCAATGCATCATAAGCCTTTCTTGCCGCCTCGATTGCATCCTTGCTATCTGCAGTTACCGTTCCGATCTTGTCAATCAGATCTTCTACTGCCTGCGCTGCTGCTTTATCGGCTGCTTCTTTATCAGCTGCTTCCTTAGCATCATCCTCTGTCTTGGAATCACCCTCTGTCTTGGAATCATCCTCTGCCTTGGAATCATCCTCTGCCTTGGAATCATCCTCTGCCTTCTTCACTGCTTCCTCCGCGTCATTCAACTTCTTAAACGCTTCTTCGCTTACTAACTCCTTCTGTTCCGGCGTCAATGCATCATAAGCCTCTCTGGCTTCTTTAATCTGATCTTCATCGTTCGTTGTAATATCATCAGGAAGTGCATTGATCTTATCGATAACTGCCTGCGCTGCATCCATGTCTGCTTTATCCGGCATTGTGATTGAGCCATCCTCATCATCCGGATCATCACTTTCTTCTACTACTGTCAATGTAACATCTTTAAAACTGAACGTTGCATTCTCTGCTTGACTGTTACCAAGTCCGAAGTTAACCTGTACATTTGATATCGATACCGGTGAGACAAATGTATATTCATAAGCATAGAATCCGTCTTCATCGACTTTATCGTTCTCAATCGTGATTGTCATCTGCGAATTTACAACAGTCCAACTTCCTTCTTTTTCCTGAATAATATAATCAACTGTATTGTTATGCCTTCCCTCCAGTTTTACCTTTGCGCTAAACTTATATTTCTGTCCGGCAACAACGGTAAAGCGCTCGCTTGTGGCAATCTGTGGTTTATACCATTGGTCTCCACTTGTAACATTGGATAATGTCCAGACTCCATCCTCATTGGTCAAATCAAGGTTATTACCCGCACCGTCATCCGCTTTCCAACTGCTATCTTCTGTTACCGGTGTCTCATTGATCGGTTCTTTTAATTTTTTCCCGATCATTGTTACGTTATCCACCTGAACAGAAGCCCCGTCACCGAAAGAAAGAACAAGCGCTCCCTCCTCAACATCTTCCGTCGTATCAAATGTCCATCTATAGGTCTTGACTCCACTTAAAGCCTTGTACGAAGCCTTTGCAGAATCAATCTCATCTCCCAATGTACATGTTCCGTCTTCATTCAATGTCGCAGAGTAAATCGCTGCCGTTACGGTCGTATCCTCCTTGCTGTAAAGATCAAATGCCAAACTATAGTTGTCTGCGCCAATTGATATACCCGGCTGATAAATCGTCGGCTTTGTTCCGGTCGATGCAGAAACCTGTGCACGGCGCTCATAGTATTTCCTGCCATCTGCGATTTTCTCATAATTGGTCTTAGACGCAACATCCACTACAGAAACATCACCGTCTGTTAAAGCCTCTTTTGTATAGCGAGGAACCTCCAAGGTCGTTCCGTCTGCAGTGCTCCAATATCCCACATGATCATTACCCTGATCGAATGTTCCATTGTAGATCACATTTCCGTTGGAAAGTGGAGTTCTGCCGCCTTCATTCACACCGAGAGTAGCCGGATCCACAATCTCTACCCTTACATTTCCAATGTAAACTGTACCGGTTCCCAGTGCTCCAAGATTAAATTCAACACGGTTATTGTCAAAGTCTTTTGCCTGTTCAAACGGTGTAATAGATCCTGAAGTCGGTGCACCGGATAACAACTGGGACGTCATACCACCGGCTGACCATCCTTTCCACTCCTTGGTATCAATACCTACGGACTTGCCAATCAGATCACCATCTGCATAGATATCGTAGGACACCTTGTAAACATAACCGGCCTTTGCATTATAATGTCCAATCAACTGAACGGAATAATCCTGAGATCCTGCTTCCGTGATATCAATCTTTGCCCATTCTTTTCCCTGGGCGTCTTTTACAATTTTTGCGGTTGCAACACCACCTGTACCGTTTGCATTGGTTGATAAATACCATGTATCTGTATCCACATCTGCTTCTTGACCCATTGCGTCCAAAAGACTTCCCTCTTTGATAGCTCCTATCTGATTCTGTCCTGCATAGGTTGCCCAGTCATCTTTTACATTTTCTGATGTTGCACGGTTTGCAGATTTTGCATATCCGTCTTTCTTTTGATATACACGCACATAGTCTACATACATGTTAATATCATCCTTGAATGCAGCCTTATTGGTCGTACCACCAAATTCTCCGTTGTCCACTGCAAGATTTAACAACATATAGAATGGCTGGTCAAACGGTGCATCAAAAGAAAGTGCATCGGAAGCACCTGAGAATCCACTCTTCCAATCGGTCAATGTGTTGATTGGCTTGCCATCATAATACCATGTGATCTTACCCGGTTCCCAATCCACTGCATAAGTGTGGAAATAACTGAAATCGGAATCCAGTGCAACATAGCCACTTCCTTCATATTTGTGTTCCGGTGCACCATAATGTAATGTACCGCATGCCTGATTTCCATCCACACCGGCACCTACCGTCTCCATGATATCAAGTTCTCCGGATACCGGCCATCCGCCATAGATATCCGTACTCTGTGGCAGCATCCAGAATGCAGGCCATGCACCCTGTGTTTCCGGAAGAGACATTCTTGCCTCTACATAACCGTATGTCGTATTGAACAATTCGCCATCCGCTTTTGTGGAGGATCGAATACGAGCAGATGTATATTTCTTTGTACTCTCTGTCGCATACTTATATCCACCTTCCTCATAAGAAGCCGTGATACGAAGAAATCCATCCGGATTCCCATCACCGGTCAAGTCTTCATTGACCGCAATATTTTTCTTATCGCCTGTATATGCTTGTAACTCTTTATTACCCCAACCCGGGTTGTTGCAATCGGTAGAACCGTCACCTAACTGATAAGCCCAGTTATCAAGATTCAATCCGGTCTTGAGATCGACAGTAGCATCTTTATAATTGCCATCGAATTCATCCGCCCAGATTAAGTCATAACCGTCTTTGGTTGTTCCCGGATCTTTATAATCGTATAGATCATTGTCTTCAGTTGCGGTAAAGTCATATTCTTTGCCTTTTTCAGAAACTGTGTCTTTCTTCTTAAGAATAACATATCCTGAATTTTCACCCTCTACCAACAAATCAGAAATCGTGATGGTATTCTGTGTATCTGCTGTCTGATCACCCAGTGCAAAGAGTACCATCAGATTCTCAATGTCTACCTCTTTGTTTGTCGTTGCCGTAAAATTATATGGAGTTTTCGCCTGTAAAGCGATTGCATCCTCATAGTATAAGGTATCATTTTCATTAATATCTCCAAGTTTGATATACACACTTCTTGCCACTTCCGATGTAATCGTAAACGAAACCGTATACTTCTCACCCTTAGTTACCGGAATCAACTCCTTTAACTGAATCTGCCATTTAGAA
>CAJOMI010000098.1 GCA_905235545.1 uncultured Lachnospiraceae bacterium
CTGTCTGGCCGCACTCAGATTCAATCGCTCCATCGCTCTGGTGATTCCCACATAGCATAATCTTCGCTCTTCTTCTATCGCATCTTCATCCTCGGAATAGATTGCCATTCTGCTCGGAAACAATCCATCTTCCATGCCTCCCAAATATACGCAGGGAAATTCCAGTCCTTTGGCACTGTGTAAGGTCATAAGAAGAACCTTCTCCTCCGATTCATCCAGACTGTCCACATCCGCAACCAATGCAATTTCTTCCAGCAATTCGGAGAGATTCGGATTTTCCGCTTCTTCCTCATATTTCACAATCTTATTCTTAAGCTCCGTCAGATTTTCCAATCGCGCCTCCGCCTCATCGGTGTGTTCCGCTAACAGTTCATCCCGGTAACCGGTCTTTTCCAGAACCTGGTCATAGAGCTCGCTTAAAAACATACCCTCTTTCAGCATATCCCGAAAATCAGCAATCAGATCTGTAAATCCCTTTATCTTGACGACGGATCGGGAAAGTCCCGGAATATTCTCCGCCTCAAACAACGCATCCAAAAGTCCCATCTCATAGGTGTCCGCGTATGCCTGCACTTTCTCTACCGTAGCCGCTCCGATTCCGCGTTTGGGAACATTGATAATACGGCGAATCGCCATATCATCCTGTCCGTTATCGATTGCTTTCAGATAGCAGATCAGATCCTTTATTTCCTTTCTTCCATAGAAATTCTGTCCTCCGATCAGCTTATACGGAATATTTCTCATCAGAAGCTTTTCCTCAAAAAGACGGGATTGTGCATTGGTCCGATATAGAATGGCAAAATGATTATACGGTCTGTTTTCTTTTTCATGCTGATATGCTATCCCCTGCACAACCGCTTCTGCCTCCTGATATTCCGTATCATAGAGCGCAAATGCAACTTTCTCTCCCTCCGGATGCTCCGTCCACAGTGCCTTGTCCTTTCGGCCCTCATTGTTGGCGATCACTCCATTGGCTGCCTTTAAGATATTCTTTGTGGAACGATAATTCTGCTCCAATTTGATCACCTTTGCCTCCGGATACTCCTCCTCAAAATTCAGGATATTATAAATATTGGCTCCACGGAACTTGTAGATGGACTGATCATCATCTCCCACCACACAAAGGTTACGGTATTTCGAAGCGAGCTGCTTGATCATCAAAAACTGAATATGATTCGTGTCCTGATACTCGTCCACCATAATATACCGGAAACGCTCCTGATAATTGTCCAACACTTCCGGATGAAATTGGAACAGCTCCACTACTTTGTACAACAAGTCATCAAAATCCAACGCATTGCTCTGTTTTAACTGTGCCTGATACGCCTTGTAAATTCTTGCAATCTGCATTCTGCGATAATCGCCGCTGGCTTCCCTGTCATACGCATCCGGCGAAACAAATCTCTCTTTTGCCTTGGAAATCTCCGCCATCATCATCCGTTCCGGATACTGTTTGGGATCCATGTTTAATTTTTTTAAGCATGCTTTCACAACCGCCTTTTGGTCATCGCTGTCATAGATCGTAAAGTTTGTATCATAATCCAGTAAATTAATATATCTTCGGAGAATCCGGACACAGAGGGAATGAAAAGTCGACACCCATACACTCTCTGCTCCAAACGACACAATTCGATCCACTCGCTCCCGCATCTCGCCGGCTGCCTTATTGGTAAATGTAATTGCCAATATATTGTATGGATTGACACCACACTCCTCGATCAGATAAGCAATCCTGTGTGTCAGAACCCTCGTCTTTCCCGAACCCGCTCCCGCCAGTAAAAGAAGCGGTCCTTCCGTATATTGAACAGCCTCCTGCTGCCTGTCATTTAATTGATTCATAGTATTCCCTCTTATCTCTCTTGTATAATATCTTCTTCCGGTATATTCCCGTTCGTACACGGTTGCCTCTTATCCAATGTCATTCACTTAAAGACTCACCAATACACAGGTTTCGGGTGTGGTATCGTATACAACATGCAGGGATATTTGTAAACGTCGGTTCTTAATGAGCCGTCCGGGGACGGCGAATTTAGCACCGCTACGTTTACAACGAAGCGAAAGCGTGCCCGAAATTTGTATACGATACCACACCCGGAACCGTCCGGCTTAACTTAATGACATTGCCACTAAACTGTATCGCTAGTATACCATGATTTCATTTCCTTGTGCAAATACTTTGCGACTTTTTTCCTTATGTGTTACAATATATCATGATATGTGAACCTTGCGGAACTCTGTATGTATACTGAGGACTCCATAGGATGAAAGACAAATAAACCAATGACAAATCTATATGGTTTTCCGCAAGAAATCCGATTATATCTGTAAGGAGAATGGCAATGATCAAAGATATTTACAAACAGGGCAAAACCGTTTTTTCGTTTGAGGTTTTCCCTCCTAAAAAAAATGATGAGATATATGATATCTACAAGACACTCGATACATTAAAAACACTTTCCCCGGATTTCATCAGCGTTACCTATGGAGCCGGCGGAAGCAATTCCAAAAAGACAGCTGCAATTGCTTCCTATATTAAAAATATATGTGAGATAGAACCCCTCGCCCACCTGACTGCAGTTGCGATGGATGAAGCATTTTTACTGCAGATATTACAGGAATTGCAGAGCAAAGGGGTTGCCAATGTATTGGCACTCCGTGGTGACCGTCCAAGAGATATGAGTGACGAAGATTACGAGAACCGTATCTTCCGTCATGCAGAAGACATCATCCGGCTCATCCATGCAAATTCTGACGTCAGTGTAGCGGCTGCATGCTATCCGGAGGTGCATCCGGAATCCGAATCCAGAGAGAGTGATTTATTTTATCTCAAGCAAAAGATTGATTCCGGTGTGGATTTTCTGATGACCCAGATGTTTTTTGACAATGCGAAATTCTATGCATTTCGTGAAGATGTGAGAAAAGCCGGTATCGACATACCAATCTCTGCCGGTATTATGCCGATCACTTCCGCCAAACAGTTAGGCACCAGTGTTTCCCTGTCCGGAACCTCGGTTCCGAACGCTTTGAGCAGCCTCATTTCCAAATATGCGGATTCTCCGGAGGATATGCGTAAAGCCGGCATTGATTACGCAATCCAACAGATCAATGACCTGATCGCTAACGGGATCG
Source organism: uncultured Lachnospiraceae bacterium (assembly GCA_905235545.1). Lineage (GTDB taxonomy): Bacteria > Bacillota > Clostridia > Lachnospirales > Lachnospiraceae > CAG-590. Next base: position 3,130 of record CAJOMI010000098.1, read on the forward strand.
ACGGCATTCACCTCTATACCATGAATAAAGCCGCAACGGCAACTGAAATTATGCAGCAAATTGACCGATGACGAATTAGAAGGAGTTGTTCTATGAGTGACATGAATTTTTCCGATATCAGGAACCAAATAGAAGAATGGATTCATCCGGATTATATCGACCCGGAAGATATTCCGGCGATTGAACTTTATATGGAGCAGATTACTACCTTTATGGACAAACAACTTGACGGAAACAAGCGGAATACAGAAGATAAGATTCTGACAAAGACTATGATCAACAATTATTCCAAAAATGATCTGTTACCGCCTTCGGATAAGAAAAAATATTCCAAGGATCACATCATCCTTTTGATCTATATTTACTATTTGAAGAATTTTCTTTCCATCAATGACATCCATCACCTATTGGCGCCAATGACAGATAATTATTTTCAAGCCGAATCCGGTAAGACAATGTCTTCCATCTATGCAGATCTGTTCTCACTGGAACAAGATTATGGAGACCGTGTAAGAGAAAGCATTCAGGAGATATATGATATTGCCAGGCAGCAGTTCGATGACTCTGACGATTACCTGAAAACCTTTGCCATGATCGTAATGCTAAGCCATGACATCTACACAAAGAAACAGCTTGTCGAAAAACTGATTGATTCTCTGCCAAAGGAATCCTCTAAAAAGTCAGAAAAAAAGGACGCCAAGCGAAAGAGCAAGGAATCCAAATAGTTATAGTCGATTTATAGGAGACGAAGTCTCCTATTCTCTGTTTCCATTCATACGGTCAAATACAATTTCATATCCGCCTTTCCCGTAATTCAGAGAGCGGTTTACTCTTGAAATTGTGGCAGTGGAGGCACCTGTCTGTTCTGCCACTTCCATATAAGTGCGCCCATCCTTTAACATTTTGGCAACTTCAAACCGTTGTGCAATGGATCGCAATTCATTAACCGTACAAACATCCTCGAAAAAGTGAAAACACTCTTCTTCATCCTCCAACGTAAGCACCGCCTCAAACAATTCTCTTACCGCTTTTGTTCTAACATTTTTCTCCATATTATTCTTCCCATTCATAGTTTTGCATCTTCTCTGATCCAGACCGAGACGGTCTCTCGATTCACGTAAAAATCTCCAAATCCTTCCTGGTCAATCTTGATATTATACTTCGCATTGCCCAATGCATCTTTGAAAAACATACCCGCAAACTGTCTTCCAATATACATTCGCTTACTACCTCCGGTGCTGTCAGACATCACAACTGCCATTCCGGAATTCTTATATTCCTCAACGCCTTCTCGGGTCCATCCAATCACATTGAAATCATCAAAATAATCATGCTGCTCTCCATAGGCAAACTTCTTTCTGAGCTTCATCATTTTGTTGAGCATTGTCTTCTTCGGTGCGATCGCATCATGTGAAATACCGTAATAATCTCCGTAGAACACACTTGGATATCCGTCTTTGCGAAGTAAGATCAATGCATATGCAAGCGGTTTAAACCAATCTTCCACCCATGATTCAAAAACTTGTCCCGGCTGTGTCTCATGATTATCCACAAATGTGACCGCATGGACAGGATGTCTGCTCACCAGCGTATCATCCAGAATCGTAGCCATGTTATATTCTCCATGCGCCTTTGAAGCATCATGAAAATGCAAATGAAGCGGCACATCAAATAAAGACATCTCATAATTCACATTTGCGAGATACCTCTCTAAATGGTTCACATTCCAATGCCAGTACTCCCCGACAAAGAACAAATCTCTTCCACTGATCTCTCGCATCGTCGGAATCCAATCCTTAAAGAAATAATACCCGATCTGTCCGACTCCATCCAATCGAAAACCGTTCACACCTGTCATCTTCTGATACCATGCACCCCATTTATATAACTCATCTTTCACCTCCGGATTATCCGGATCCGGACGCAAGCCCATCATATAGTCATAAGGCACTTTTTTTACAATATTCTCCCATTTCTTACCCGTGTATGAAAGAATCTCTTTCCGAGTTGTCTGCTCATCCCAGTCAATACCGTCAAAATGTGTCCAGTTCCATGTAAAATCCGAATATTTACCCTTTCTGCCGGGAAACGTAAACTTTGTCCATCCGACAATCGTCTTCTCATCTCCCACCATCTGACTGCGACTACCCGCATTAAACTCCTCTGCTGATATCATCTCTATCTCATCTGCACCAATCCTGCGTCCCAATACCACATCTGCATATATCTCGATACCCTTCTTCTGAACTTCTGTGATCATCTCAATATATTCCTTTTTTGTACCATACTTGGTTGGAATACTACCCTTTTGATCAAATTCACCCAGATCATACAGATCATACACGCCATATCCTACATCGTTGTCACCGCCCACACCTTTATATGCCGGTGGTAACCATAAAGAAGACACGCCAATTGTCTTCAACCTGGAAGCATCATCTTTGAGTTGATTCCACAAGCTGTGTTCTACCGGTAAAAAACTTTCAAAATATTGCATCATTAAACCATTCTGGCTCATAAAGGATATCCTCCTATCAAGACTCACTCTTCACTGAGTCAAAGTATACCAAAGATACAAAAAAACTGCAAGAAGATACCTTGTCTCAAAAGCATTTTTCTCATAAGCAATTGACAATTCGCTTATGACTGTCCCGAAAATATTACGAAACTGATTTTATATTGAAAAGAAAAAGGGAGTACCATATCAAATGTACTCCCTTTTAACCTAATCTTTTTTCCAACCTGCATATAGGGTTAAATCACTTTCTATCGTATCTTCGTCCATTTTCCACATTTCATCACAAGCAGCATCCCGATACCATCCTGTGAATTCATATCCCTCTCTGGTCGG
>CAJOMI010000099.1 GCA_905235545.1 uncultured Lachnospiraceae bacterium
GGGCAATATCGGTGGCAAGGATAAGATCAAAGCGGTGGTAGAGGCTGCCAAGGCTTATCATGTGCCGATTCGTGTCGGTGTGAACAGTGGTTCTCTCGAACGGGAGCTGGTTGAAAAATATCACGGCGTGACTGCAGAAGGTCTGGTTGAGAGCGCCTTGGACAAAGTGCATATTCTGGAAGAGTTCGGATTTGATGATATCGTGATCAGCATCAAATCCTCCGATGTACTGATGTGCGTGAAAGCACATGAACTGATCGCGGATCAGACCAATTATCCTCTTCATGTCGGTATCACAGAGGCGGGAACCATTACCAGAGGCAATATCAAATCAGCGGTAGGCTTAGGCATTATCTTACATCAGGGAATCGGTGACACAATACGGGTTTCGCTGACCGGCGATCCGGTAAATGAAGTGGTGTTCAGCGAAACTGATTCTCAAGACATTAGGTCTGCGTTCCGGCGGAATTGAGGTTGTATCCTGTCCGACTTGCGGAAGAACTTCGATCGATCTCATCGGTCTTGCCAATCAGGTGGAGAATCTTGTGGCAGATTACGAAGATTTGAATATTAAGGTTGCAGTGATGGGTTGTGTCGTGAATGGACCGGGAGAGGCAAAGGAAGCAGATCTTGGTATTGCAGGCGGCAATGGTGAGGGACTTTTGATCAAAAAAGGCGAAATTATAAAAAAAGTACCGGAAGACCAACTTCTTTCTGTATTGGAGGAAGAACTGAAAAACTGGGGAAAATAGATCGTTTTCCGAAGGAGATAACATGACGGAACAGAAGAATTTTTTTGATGTATTTCCGGGTTTTACCTGTTCTGAAGATTTGCGGGAACTGTTTGAGCAGGTGACTGTGACCAAAGCGGTTTTGATAAAATCCGAAAAGACATTAAAGATATATACCGATAGTAAGATCTTAATTTCAAAACAGGATATTTATAAAATTGAGGATATGCTTAGTGAGTTTGTGTTTCAGGGGAATATGAGGGTAAAACTCATCGAGCATTATGAATTATCCAATCAATACAATGTGAGCAAGCTGACGGATCTATATAAAGACAGCTTGCTTTTTGAACTGCAAAAAGAATCCTCTGTGTTATATCGTCTGGTCAAAAATGCGGAATGGTACATGGAGGATCATATCATTACGCTCACATTAGACGATACCTTCTTAGCCAAGACAAGATCGACTGAGATTAAGGAGTATCTGGAAACGGTTTACCGTGAGCGATTTGGATACGAAATTCAGGTGGGATTTGACTTTACGGAAGAACAGAAAGATTCGATTCGGAGAGCGAATGAACACAAACTGCATCTCGAGGTACATCAGATCATGGAACAGGTGGAAAAAAACAGGGAAGAACAGTCGGAAAATGATTCGACGAATCCTGCTGCCGAAAAGAAAGAAGCCGATGCAGGAGTGAAATCCGGAGGAGATTCTTCGAAAAAACAGTCTGCCTCACCGAAGAAGACGGCTTCCGGGACAAAGGCAGATGAATCGAAGCCGAATCGTTCCGGCAATGGAAAGACAGGAGAAAACGGTTGGAAACGTTCTTCCTATACCAAAGGGAAGATGGCAGATCCGGAAGTGATCTATGCGCGCAACGTGGAGGGAGAAGAGATTGCCATTTGCGATATCATGGAGGGAATCGGTGAAGTTGTGGTAAAAGGACAGATCTTCCAGATGGAGGATAGAGAACTGCGCAACGAAAAGCTTCTGATCACGTTTGCTGTCACCGATTTCACGGATTCCATCACCGGAAAGATATTTGTGACCAAGGAAGACTGGGCGCTTTTAAAGGAAGATTTTCAGGTCGGGAAATTCTATAAGATAAAGGGAGTTCCGATTTTTGATACATATTCCAGAGAAATCACATTGAATTCGATTTCCGGTATCAAGCCGGTTCCGGATTTCACAACCAGAAGACAGGATAATTCACTGGAAAAACGTGTGGAATTGCATATGCATACGGTGTACAGTGACAACGACAGTGTAGTCGATGTGGGCAAGGTGATAAAACGAGCCAAAGAGTGGGGGCATCCTGCCATTGCGATTACCGATCACGGCGTCGCTCAGGCATTTCCGGTGGCAAATCACTGTGTGAAAAAAGACGATCCGTTCAAGATCATCTATGGTGTGGAAGGTTATTTCGTAGATGATTTGAAGGATTTTGTCGTAAATCCGAAAGGACAGTCCCTAGACAGCAGTTATGTGGTCTTCGATATCGAGACAACGGGCCTCAATCCAAAGTTTTGCAAGATCATAGAAATCGGTGCGGTGAAGATTGAAAACGGTGAGATTGTGGATACCTTTTCCCATTTTGTGAATCCGGAAGTCCCGATTCCGTATACCATCACCAAATTGACGTCGATCACAGATGAAATGGTCATGGATGCAGAGACAATTGAAGAATTGCTTCCGAAATTTCTTGCCTTTTCAAAAGACTGCGTATTGGTAGCACACAATGCCAAGTTTGATGTCGGCTTTATTAAAAAATATGCAAGGGAAATGGGTCTTACGGTCGATCATTCGGTTCTGGATACAATGACGATGGGATATGTGCTGTGTCCGGAACTCGGCAAGTATACCCTGGATCGTATCTGTAAGCACCTCGGTATCAAACTGGAGCATCATCACAGAGCGGTGGATGATGCGGCGGCAACGGCTGAGATTTTTAAGCGGTTTTTGGAGATGTTAAAAGAGAGAGGCATTCACAATCTGGATGAACTGGAAACCATGGGAACGACATCCAAGGATGCCATTCGCAAATTGAAACGTTACCACGGGATAATCCTTGCCAAGAATGAGATCGGCAGGGTGAATTTAAATCGACTGATCTCGGCTTCTCATGTGGAGTATTTCAATCGTTTTCCAATCATGCCGAAGAGCCTGATCAACAAATACAGAGAGGGATTGATCCTCGGATCGGCCTGTGAGGCGGGAGAACTGTTCCAGGCTGTGTTAAACGGTGCCGAAGAAGATGAGATTGACCGTATCGTCAAGTTTTACGATTATCTGGAGATTCAGCCGATCGGCAATAATGCATTTATGAAGGCAGAGGAGAAGTTTCCGAATGTCAATACGGACGAAGATCTCCAGGATCTGAACCGTGAGATCGTGAAGCTTGGAGAGATCTATAACAAGCCGGTTGTGGCAACCTGTGATGTACATTTCCTTGATCCGGAGGACAGTATATACCGGGCAATCCTGCTGGATTCCAAAGGATTTAAGGATGCGGATGATCAGCCGCCGCTTTATTTCCGGACAACGGAGGAGATGTTAGCGGAATTTGAGTATCTGGGAAGCGATAAGGCACATGAGATCGTCATTGACAATACGGTGATGATCGCTGATATGATCGAGAAAATTTCTCCGGTCAGTCCGGATAAATGCCCGCCTGTCATCGAGAATTCCGACACAACACTCCGGAATATTTGTTATGACAAAGCGCATGAGATTTACGGACCGAATCTTCCGGAGCAGGTGACAAGCCGTCTGGAAAAAGAACTCAATTCCATCATCGGCAACGGATATGCGGTCATGTATATTATCGCGCAGAAGCTGGTGTGGGATTCCAATGACCACGGCTATCTGGTTGGTTCGAGAGGATCGGTTGGATCTTCCTTTGTGGCTACCATGTCCGGTATTACAGAGGTAAATCCGCTTTCGGCCCATTATATCTGTCCACATTGTTACTATGTGGATTTTGATTCGGATCTGGTAAAGAGTTATTCCGGAAGTTCCGGATGCGATATGCCGGATATGGCATGTCCGAAATGTGGCACGATGATGAAAAAAGAAGGGCATGACATCCCATTTGAGACATTCCTTGGTTTTTATGGGGATAAGGAGCCGGATATCGATCTGAACTTCTCAGGCGAATACCAGGCGTGTGCCCACGCATACACTGAACAGTTATTTGGTAAAGGACATGCTTTCCGTGCGGGAACGATTGGTACGATTGCGGAGAAAACGGCTGAGCAGATGGTGTACAAGTATTATCAGGCCAGAGATGTAGTGAAGAGAAGATGTGAGATGGCAAGGATCGCAAAGGGCTGTGAAGGTGTCAAGCGTACGACCGGACAGCATCCGGGAGGTATTGTTGTGGTGCCGAGTGATCGTGAGATATACGAATTTACGGCTATCCAGAAGCCGGCGAACGATGTGAAAACCAATATTATCACCACACATTTTGAGTATCACTCCATCGATACCAACCTGTTGAAACTTGATATCTTAGGACATGATGATCCGACGATCATCCGGAGACTTGAAGATCTCACGGGAATTGATGCGAAGACGATCGCACTGGATGATAAACAGGTTATGTCGCTTTTTCACGATCCGTCTGCACTGGGCATTTCGCCGGAGGACATCAGCAATACTCCCACCGGTTCGCTCGGTGTGCCGGAATTTGGTACCGATTTTGTTATTCAGATGCTGGTGGACACAAAGCCAAAGAGTTTTTCGGATCTGGTGCGTATCTCCGGTCTTTCTCACGGTACAGATGTGTGGCTCGGCAATGCACAGACCTTGATCGAGGAGGGGAAAACAGAACTTTCCGGGGCAATCTGCTGTCGTGATGATATCATGGTCTATTTGATCCACATGGGTCTGGAACCGGGACTTGCATTTAAGATCATGGAGAGTGTGCGTAAGGGAAAAGGACTTCAGCCGAACATGGAAGAGGAGATGCTTGCGCATAATGTTCCGGATTGGTATATCTGGTCTTGTAAAAAGATCAAATATATGTTCCCGAAGGCGCATGCGGCGGCCTATGTCATGATGGCGTGGCGTATCGCCTATTTTAAGGTAAACTATCCGCTGGCATATTATGCGGCGTATTTCAGTATCCGGGCAAAGGCATTTAACTATGAGACAATGTGTATGGGAAAAGAGAATCTGGAACGCCACATGAAAGAGATTACCGACAAGCCGAAGGAGGAGCGGACCGGAGCTGAGGAAGATGCGTACAAGGATATGCGTCTGGTTCAGGAAATGTATGCGAGAGGATTTGAATTTGCACCGATTGACATCTATGTGGCAGATGATGTCAACTGTCAGATCATCGACGGTAAGATCATGCCGTCTTTCAACTCCGTCGAAGGTGTTGCCGGAAAGGCGGCTGCCCAGATCAAAGAGGCGGCAAAACAGGGAAAATTCATCTCAAAAGACGATCTTAGAACCCGTGCAAAGATTGGTAAGTCCACAATTGAAAAGATGAGCAGTCTGGGACTTTTGGATGGTCTTCCGGAGTCAAGTCAGTTGAGTATATTTGATCTGTGATAGATAAAGGGTAAAAAATAAATAAGTTAAAAACATGCCTGTTCCGGTGGTGGAACAGGCATGTTTTTCATTAATTATGTGTTGTGTAAAATGTGTGAAAAAAAAAGAAAGCTCGGAAACCGCATATTTCCTTACTTTCTTAATAACAGCCAATAGGGGAATCGAACCCCTGTTTCCGCCGTGAGAGGGCGGCGTCTTAACCGCTTGACCAATTGGCCTTGTCGTTGACGACTTGTATAATATATCATACTCTCTGACAGAATGCAAGCATTTTTTTAAAAAATTATTAACCAATTATTAATCATATGGTTAAAACGACTGCGAATCATTCAGTTTTATGACGGAATCAACGGCATTTTCGATTGAAATGCAGTAATATTCATGCATTCTCCATGCGATATCATATAAAATGAGGGCATGACAGACCGTACAGAACAGAGTGTTTTGAATTTTATTCAGTAAATTTTCTTTCACCGTATAGTTCATAGAGAACCTCCTTGCAATCCCCTTCGTTTTAGAGGATGGGTTAAGACCACAAAAGCCTATATTTTATGTAATGCAGCCTTTTATACGCAAATCCGGATAACAGTATATAAGATTATTTTTTTCGAATTATGAATTTCTATTCATAATGCCATAGAGAAGATTCATTTTAAAGCAGTAATGGTGCGTACTTATTGGAAAGAATGTCTTACTCAGAAAAATTTTTTGATAATTTTATGACACCAAAGATGGCAAAAAATATTTGACAAACAACGGAATCTATACTATACTATCGGCATTAAGGCAGTGATAAGAACAAGTAGTAAGAAGCAATCCCATACAGAAAGGAGCCGGTTGATGAGAGGCCCATGGAAGACTTGTTATGAATACCTCTTTGAGCCGCATACCGAACGGAGCGTAAGTATTATCCACTCGTTTTCAGTAGGCTATGCCGATTGATATTCGTTAACATATCCGGT
>CAJOMI010000100.1 GCA_905235545.1 uncultured Lachnospiraceae bacterium
ATACTTGCGGACAGACTTTCCGTCCACTACTTCCTCTGTCAGATTGTCAAGTCTTTCTTTGTCACAGAAACAATAATATGCCTTTCCGCTGTCAACCAGTTGTTTTGCATACTTCATATAAATTCCCTGTGCCTGACGTTCACTCTGAACATAAGGGCCTACGCCGCCATCCTTGTCCGGACCCTCATCGTGAATCAATCCGGTTCCCTGCATCGTCCGATAGATGATATCAACCGCACCTTCCACATAACGCTCCTGATCCGTATCTTCAATTCTTAAAATGAAATCTCCATTCTCATGCTTTGTCACCAGGTATGCATATAACGCGGTTCGCAAATTGCCCACATGCATACGTCCGGTCGGACTTGGTGCAAATCTGGTTCTGACTTTACTCATATCTACCTCTATTCTATCCGATTCTGTACTGTACGTTTATCTACCGCAACATTGTTTGTATTTTCGTCCGCTTCCGCAAGGGCACGGATCATTTCTTCCAATCTTAGGCGGCTTTACGACCGTCTTGGATTTCTTCTGAATCTTATAAAGTTCTTTTCTTCTCTCTTCTGTGATAAGATCGTTCCACTCCTCCAGATTATACAACCACTCTGCTTCACAATCCACCATATTCATATATAGTTTTTCAAGGTCAATATCCAGAGAAACCTGCGTATCCTCATCCATTTCTTCGATATCGTTCGGCTCTTTCAAACTGTCATTGATTCCGTCTAAAAATCCGGTGATCAGCTGGATTGTAGTCTCATATTTTTCTGCCAATTCCTTAACGGTTCCGGTTACAATTTCAGTCGGATTTGAAAGCAACTGCTTGTAGATTCCCTGTTCTACGCTAAAATAATTTAACCAAAACTGTTTTCCTTCCGGTGTTCTGTCATCCAAACTATACGCGTAATTACGCCAATCTGTTAATAAACTCATTTGTCTAACCATCCTTTAATCCTATAATAGTAATTTTGTCATCCTGTATAATGACATGCAACAAGCTAGATTATAACAAACTGTACTCATTTTTTCAAGTCTGTTTCCTCTTCTGTCTTTGTATCCTGTTCCTTCTCCGTTTCCCTCCCGGAATCGTCACTTATCAGATGTGTAAACCACATAAAAACCCACAAAACAACCGGAACCACGATTGCAAGAACTGTGACAGCCACAAAATACCGGCTTCCAAGTATTCCAAGAATAAATGCTGTTACGATCAAAGCAACAATAAATATTACAGATATCATTGCTACCACACGTCTGAGTTTTTCCATCTTTTTTCTCCTTATAATATATTTGACCAACAACCTAAAAGGGTTGTTGGTCAAACTCTTCCTGAAACCGGGGTGTTTTTATAAACCCAACTTTTTTAACTGCAATTCTAACGCTTCGATCATAATCGGCTTACACATATAAGCATCATAATCTGAGCAAACACAAATATCATTCTGTGTATCCTCTTCCAACGCACTCATCATAATAACCTTAGTCCGCTGCGCTCCGTTTTCAGAATATGAGCTCTCCACTTTTCGTATTGCCTGTAAAGTCTTATATCCATCGAGCTGATTCAACATAACATCCAGACATATCAGTTGAAACGGGTCGTTATCTTTTAAATGTTGCTCAAATAATTCCACCGCAGACATTCCATCCTGCGCCACTGAGACCTCCCAGCTATATGAAAATAACGTTTCCAAAAACTTTCTATGTACTATGTCATCATCTACCACTAATACTTTCATCTTGTCCTCCCATTACAATCTACATTGGTGATTTTATTCGAATCATATTTGTAATCTTATCAATAACAGAAAATAAATGATCTTCAAATGCATTTTCTGAATTCATAATTCTGCGAGATAGCATCTCCACCAGAATATTGCCTAGATAAAGATTAAACAATTCATCCGGTTTAAACGTATCCATAATTTCATTCTCCGCTATTGCACTTGCAAACTCATTGCAAAGATATTCTTTTCTCTTGACTATAAATCCGGCTACATAATCCCGAATATTTATATTGTGAAGCAACTCTTCATAATGCAAAGAAACCGCTGCCAATTCCGGATATCCGGAATAATAGGAAACCAGCAATTTAATGAATCCAACTGCTTTATCTAAATGCGATGTATATCGTGCCTCTACCGTAGCAATCATACTATCATCAAACTTTGTTTGCACCATAAGTATCTCAAGCAATATCTCATCAATTCCGGCAAAATACCGATAAATTGCTTCCTCAGGCATATGCTCTTGCCGTGCCAGATTCCGGATCGTAAGAGAACTCATTCCGCGCTCGCTGATAATCTGAATCGCCGAAGAAATAATACGATCCCTTTTGTCAATATAGTTTTTTTCCATAAACTTCCCTTACATCCTTCCTATATGCGTATCTTATACCATGAATTAATATAAAATATGTCAACCGAAAAATACAGAAGCTCCTTCGATACAAAAATGCAAGAAAATAATCGCGGTACAGAGTGCATTCGACAATACTATCATTCTATTACATATTATTATATTACGAAAACATGATATCGTCAAGATTGTACAAAACGAGCAAGTATAAATAGGCGTTTTGCACAATTCGTTAATTTTTAAAACTATGAATTGGCGCAGGAATTCGTCCACCGCGATTAATAAACGCATCGCAACTGTATTCATTCACTTTCATAATCGGCGCATAGCCAAGCAGACCGCCAAACTGCAATGTTTCGCCGGCTTTCTTTCCAATCGCCGGTATAATACGAACCGCAGTTGTCTTTTGATTCACCATTCCAATCGCCATCTCATCCGGAGATGGTCGTTGCTTTTGTGTCGCCCGGAATTGCAATCATATCAAGGCCTACAGAACATACACATGTCATGGCCTCTAATTTTTCCAAGGTCAGTGCCCCGCAGGAAGCCGCATCAATCATTCTCTGATCCTCCGATACCGGAATAAATGCCCCGCTCAGGCCTCCCACATAAGAAGAAGCCATCACACCACCTTTCTTTACCTGATCATTTAAAAGTGCAAGTGCCGCCGTCGTTCCGGGAGCGCCGGCATACTCAAGTCCAATCTCTTCTAATATCTCTCCTACACTGTCCCCGACAGCCGGTGTCGGTGCAAGTGAAAGATCGACAATCCCAAATGGAACTCCAAGTCTTTTGGATGCTTCCTTAGCCACCAACTGGCCGACACGGGTTACTTTGAACGCTGTCTTTTTGATCGTCTCGCAAAGAATTTCAAAATTCTCACCTCGTACCTGCTCCAATGCTTTCTTTACAACACCGGGGCCGGATACACCCACATTGATGATACGATCCGCTTCCGTTACTCCATGAAATGCCCCGGCCATAAACGGATTATCATCGGGTGCATTACAAAATACAACAAACTTAGCCGGTCCGATACAGTCCCTGTCAGCTGTCAGTTCCGCGCTTTCCTTCACAATTTCACCAATCAATTTGACTGCATCCATATTGATACCGGTTTTTGTGGATCCCACATTCACACTGCTGCACAAAAATTCCGTTACACTAAGGGCTTCCGGAATCGAGCGAATCAGCATCTCATCATACGGAGTCATACCTTTCGATACTAATGCCGAATATCCGCCTATAAAATTCACGCCGACTGTCTTGGCTGCCTCATCCAGTGTCTTCGCAATCTCCACATAATCTTTACTGGACTTGCAGCAGGAACTTCCAACAATAGCAATCGGTGTAAGCGATATTCTTTTATTCACAATTGGAATACCGAATTCCAGTTCCAATTCTTTTCCGACCTTCACGAGATCTTTTGCAGATGTCGTAATCTTTTCATACACTTTATCACAAGTTGTTTTCAGATCATCCGATATACAGTCCAGAAGAGAAATGCCCATTGTAATCGTACGAACATCTAAGTTATCCTCATGAATCATTGTGTTGGTTTCTATTACTTCGTTAATATTTATCATGATAATACATCGTATCCTTTCTATCTGAATTTACAGTCTGTGCATCATATCAAAGATTTCTTCCTGCTGCAATGTAATATTTACTCCGATCTCATCACCAATCTGCTTCAGTTCAGATGCAATGGTTGCAAAATCTTTATTGGACTCCTGAATATTGACGATCATGATCATATTGAACCACTCATCTACGATGGTTTGTGCAATGTCGAGAATATTGATCTGATTTCCTGCAAGATACTTACATATATGATAAATGATACCGACTTTGTCTTTACCTACAACTGAAATAACTGTTTTTTTCATGATTAATCTCCTTTTTACAATCATTCTGTACTTTCAAGAACGACTCATACGTTCTTACTGTGGAATGCGCTTTCTCCCCGCTGACATCTGTCTTCATCTGCGCATTCCTGCAATCTGCGGGTGTATTATATATTCTGCTCTCAGCATTCAATCAGCATAGAACACTTTTCACGATCCGCAACCGTGATATTAAAATCCCGGTAATCATTGCTATAAGGATTGCCAAACAATTCATTTTTGACTGCCTCAAGCGCCAGATCCGGAAAGTTGTTTTCCTTGCTGAGATGTCCATATATGATCATTGAGTAGCTCTCTCACAAGCTGACCTCCCCGTTCATTGGATAAATGTCCACGTTTTCCAAGGATCCGTTGTTTAAGTGGATATGGATACGGCCCGACTTCCAACATACGGATATCGTGATTTGCTTCAATCAGCATGGCATCTGCTCCGGAAAGAGCCTGCACGATATGATCATCGAAGTCCCCCAGATCCGTCGCCACCGATATCTTCCTGTTGCCATCCGTTATCGTGTAACAAACCGGATCTGCTGCATCATGCCATATTGGAATGGCTTTGATATAGAGATCATTGATTGAAAATGATTCTTCCGGTTGAATTCCATGAAACAGACTATTATCTACTTTTCCCAGATTCTTATAACGGGCGATCGCATCTATTGTTTTATTGGTTGCATATACCGGAACACCATATTTTCTCAAAAATACACCGAGTCCTGCAATATGATCAACATGCTCATGTGTGATCAGAATAGCATCGATCTCTTCTGCCTTCACATCCAGGTTTTCAAGTCCTTCTGTGATCTTTTTCGCACTGACACCGGTATCAATTAAAATGTGGGTATTATTCGAACCAACATAGATGGAATTCCCACTGCTTCCGCTGTATAAACTGCAAAGTCGCATTATTATCTCCTGTATATTCCGATACGGTACACATTATCTGCCGTTCGGTTATTTTTCACTCAGATTTATTTTGCATTTTTTTCTCAAATCTGTCAAGAGAAAGAAGCCTTACATGTTCAGGGATTTCAAATAAATATCCTGAAATTGGTCAAAATCTGCCAAATTGAAGCTTTCTGTCCGATTCCGTATCCTGTCATATTCTGACAGAATAGTGTCCTTTGCTTCATTTGATGCAAGCAATAAATCTTTTGCTCCTTCCAAAGAAGTATTCCCACTTACCGTTATCTTTCCGACGAAATCCTCCGGGAGCATTTTGACAGTGACAGCATCCCGAATATCCATATAAAATCCGAGTCCGCCACTGATATAGACCTGATTGATATTCTCTGTCGTGATTGCCGCTTTCCGCATCAGGCAATTCATTCCGGCATAAATGGCCGCTTTCGCCATTTGAAAATTGCGGACATTCGTCTGTGTAATGACAAAATCCTTATCAATTTCAATCCCCGTATCAAAAAATGGTTCCCTTATTGTCCCATTTCCGTCAATCAGCCCTCTTCTGACACAATTTGCAATCGCCTTGATGGATTCGCTTCCATAAGATGCGCCCGCCACAGCATGGTCGAATACCGGACCGCATGCGGTCGATGTAGCATAACCCCGATCCTTGCTCAATAAAAACATCTCTCCATTGGTTCCAAGATCTACCAACAAATCATAGGAATCCTTCTTTCCCATTTCCAAAGCCAAAGCTCCGGACAAGATATCCGCCCCGACAAATGCGGAAATACCCGGTGGAAAGATCTCTGTATAACTTCCGCCCCCGACATCGACCGGTTGCGTGTCCAGCCGCGTTTCATATTCAAGATTTTCAGGTTTGAACGGAGCGGTTGCCATCCCGGAGACAGAACGTCCCGTCATGATATGGAGCATTGTGGTGTTGCCGCTGATTACCATTTTTTCGATAAAGCGGCAATCCTCACCAAGATGATTCTCCAGTTCTTTCCAAAGGTTTTCCCTCACCAACTTCCTCATTACATTTTCTTTTTCTTCATCCTCCATACAATGCCGGATTCTCGTAATTACATCTGCACCGTAAATACGCTGCGGATTGGGGAAGGAAAAGGAGAGAATTTCCGATTTTTTTTCTAAATCCATTGCACTGACAGCGATCGTAGTCGAACCAAGATCCACAGCCGTGCCTATTGAATGACATGAATGCATCTTCTCTCCTCCTGTTATATTTCATTTACATAGGTGATTGCGAAACTCCTTGTTATACTTGAATTTATTGTGCAATATTATACAGATTCCATAAGCAGACCTTGGCGCAGGCGTTGGTACTTAATGAGTGTCTAACACGAATTTAGTGCCACTACGCCGGAGACAGAATGCAAATGTGTCTGCGATGGAACTATATAATAAGCACAAGTGAAAAGTTGTAAATCGGAGTTTCGCAATTAGCTATACATCAATAAATACTCTTCGGGTTTTTCTCGATCGGACGGTATCCCTTCTCAGAGAGAGCATGAATGATCTGCTCTTTGTGCTCCGGTCCGAAGGCTTCCATCGTAATGATCAATTCCACCGCTGCATTCCGGTTCAGGTTCACAAACTGGTTATGCTCAAGTTTGATGATATTTCCCTGCATTTCCGCAATGATTGAACTGACATGCATCAGTTCTCCCGGCTTATCCGGAAGAAGAATGGATACTGTAAAGATACGGCTTCTTGCGATCAATCCGTGCTGAACGACCGATGCAAATGTGATCACATCCATATTTCCGCCACTTAATATACTGACTACCTTTTTATCTTTCACCGGCAGCTGCTTGACTGCAGCCGCTGTCAAAAGTCCGGAATTTTCAACCAGCATTTTGTGATTTTCCAGCATATCCAAAAAAGCAACGATCAATTCGCTGTCTTCCACTGTGATAATATCGTCAATATTTTCTTTAATATACGGGAATATGGTGCTGCCCGGCGTCTTCACAGCAGTTCCGTCTGCAATGGTATCCACTACCGGAAGCGTTGTTACTTTTCCGGCTTTTAATGATTCTTTCATACAGGCTGCCCCTGCCGGCTCCACGCCAATCACTTTGATATTCGGATTCAACATTTTCGCAAGCGTCGATACACCGGTTGCAAGTCCGCCTCCGCCAATCGGAACTAAAATATAATCGACAGTCGGAAGTTCCTTGATGATCTCCATCGCAATGGAACCCTGTCCGCAGGCCACATCCAGATCGTCAAACGGATGAATAAAGGTAAGGCCCTGGTCATCCGCCATCTCCAACGCATATTGACAGGATTCATCGTATACATCTCCGTATAAAATCACTTCCGCACCGTATGATTTGGTACGATTTACTTTGATCAGAGGAGTTGTGGTAGGCATGACAATCGTTGCTTTTGCACCATAGGCTTTTGCTGCAAATGCGACACCCTGTGCATGGTTGCCTGCCGAAGCCGTAATCAGACCTTTCGCTCTCTCCTCCTCGGATAAAGTAGAGATTTTATAGTAAGCACCGCGAATCTTATATGCCCCGGTCACCTGAAGATTCTCCGGTTTAAAATATACTTTATTGCCGCTCAATTCACTAAAATAATCACTGTAGATCAACTTGGTCGGATTCACAACTTTTTGCACGGTGTTGTATGCTTCTTCAAATTTTTCTAACGTTAGCATTTGTTTTCCTCTCTTTCTATCTTTCAATCTTTGTCTTCCGGAATAAGGATTTCCAATTCCGTACGGGTATCCATATCCGCAAAAAGAGCATTGACGTAGGATTCCGGATCAAATTTCTGCAAGTCATTGATCTGCTCTCCTACACCGATATATTTTACAGGCACATTTAATTCTGACTGGATAGCAATAGCAATTCCTCCTTTTGCAGTTCCATCCAACTTTGTGAGGATAATACCGTCAATATTTGTCACGGTACTGAACTGTCTTGCCTGCTCCAATGCATTCTGTCCGGTTGATCCGTCCAACACGATCAATGTCTCCAGATGCGCATCACTGTATTCCTTTTCAATAATACGCTTCATTTTTGCAAGTTCATCCATCAGGTTCTTCTTATTGTGCAACCGGCCTGCCGTATCTACTAATAAAATGTCAACATCCCTTGCGTTCGCGGCTTTTACAGCGTCAAAGGTTACCGCAGCCGGATCTGAACCCTCATTCTGGGAAATAATCTCAACACCGGCGCGATTGGACCATGTCTTTAACTGATCGATTGCCGCTGCCCGGAACGTATCTGCCGCACAGAGCATAACACGTTTGCCCTGATTCTTATACTGCGCCGCCAATTTACCGATGGAAGTTGTTTTACCCACACCATTGACTCCAATGATCAGCATAACGGTCTTCTGATTTTCAAAGTCGTATGCGCTGTCCTCTACATACATCTGGTCTTTGATCAGATTGATCACCAATTCCCTGCATGCTTCCACCTCTTTGATATGATTCTTCTTGACCAAATCTTTCAATTCTTCTATGATTCGCTCCGTTGTGTCCAAGCCAAGATCCGCCATGATCAGGGTCTCTTCCAGTTCATCATAAAAATCATCATCAATGGAAGAAAATCCACTGAACAACTGATCAAAGCTTTGATTGATACTGTTGCGTGTCTTGGTAAGACCGGCTTTCAAACGATTAAAGAATCCTTTTTCTTTTTCCGGTTTTTCCTGTTTCTCCGAATCTTCCGTACTCTCCGTTTCTTCCTGCTCTACAGCTATCCCTTCATCTGACGCTTCATCCTGTATCTTCTCCGGCTCAGACTCTGCCTGCTCCTCCTTTATTTCGTCAGGTTCCGAACTTTCCTGTTTCTCCTTTGTTTCGCCCGGTTCCGAAATTTCCTGTTCCTCCTTTATTTCGTCCGGCTCCGAATCTGTCTGTTCAGAATCTGTCTGTTCATCCTCCGGATTTGCCGGTTCATTCTGAGAATTTTCAGCTTCTACCTCTGATTCGATATCTTGTTCTGCCGATTCCTCAACAGACTGCTCATCCATGACTTCCTCTGTCTGTTCCTGATTTTTCTTCTTTTTAAAAAAATCGAACATTTCTGGTTCCTCCTTTTTATTTTTAGTCATCCAACTCGTTTTCGATCAGATTCACCGAAACTAACGTTGAAACACCTTTTTCCTGCATCGTGATACCATAGAGAACATCCGCCGCCTCCCATCGTACCCTTTCTATGTGTAATGACAATAAACTGCGTATCTTTTGTCAGCTTATTTAAATATTTGGCAAACCGTGTAACGTTGGAGTCATCCAACGCCGCCTCGATCTCATCCAGAAGACAAAACGGAGACGGTTTCAAACTCTGGATTGCAAACAACAGCGCAATTGCTGTCAATGATTTCTCTCCACCGGATAACTGCATCATATTCTGCAGTTTCTTTCCCGGCGGCTGGGCTATGATACGAATACCTGCTTCCAGAATATCCTCATCATCCACCAATTCCAGAGTGGCTTTTCCTCCACCGAACAATTCGCGGAATACCTTTTGGAACATTACCTGTATTTCTGCGAATTTCTCCTCAAACTGGGTACGCATCGCCTGATCCAGCTCCGAAATGATCTGAAGCAGGTTCGTCTCTGCCTTCACGATATCATCATGTTGTCCTTTTAGGAATTCATATCTTTGGGAAACCACTTTATAATCTTCAATGGCATTGACATTGACATCCCCAAGAGCTTTGATCTTGGATTTGACCGCTGCAACTTCTCTCTTCAAGCTGTCAAGATCCGTGAGCGATTCGTCTTTCAATTCTTCTGCCGATTGATAGGTAAGTTCATATTCTTCCCACATATATTTACTCAGCGCATCCGCCTGTTCGTTGATCTTCTCCACCTGAGCAGACAGACGAAATGCTGATTTGTCCAGTTTGGTGATCTCCTCATTCAACCGTTCTCTCTTTGCAAAGAAATCCTTGTGTTTCGCATTCAAGTCCTCTTTGTCCTGAATGTCTTTTTGCATGGTCTCTTCCAGAGCAGCAATTTTCTTTTTATCGGTTTCGATCACTTCTTTGTATCGGTTGATCTTCGCAACCAATTCTTCTATTGCATTACCCGAATGACTGAGTTGGGAACGATATACGGCTAATTCTTCTTTCAGCTTGTTCTCTTCCCCTCTGATTCTTCGCAGATTCTCAATCAGAAAATCGTCCTGCTGTTTCATTGTATTGAAATCCAGCATTAAATCCGCAACCTTATCATTGGCTTTTTTCAGATCCTCTTTTTTCCCGGATACCTGTGTTTCCAAATCCGCAATCCGCTTTTCCAGTTCTTTTTTTGCATCCTCTGCCTGCTTGTGATTATCGTAGAGTTCCTGTTTATTCTGATTGATCTCAACAATCTGAGACTCCAGCTCTTTGTTTTCCCTGTTCACGGATGCAAATGCAGTTGCCGTGTCAGACAAATTTCTGGACAACTGCTCCATGCTCACGGAAAGCGTGTTCTTTTCCAGATATAACTCCTGCAGGCGAAGATTTGCTGTCTCTTTTTGGTTTTTCAGTTGCTCACGAAGTTCGCGGAGCTCCGATTCTTCCCTGGTCGCATTCTCAATCTCATTTTTGATCTCCGCAAGTTCTTTGGTCAGTTCATCCAGTTCGCGTTTACGTCCCAACAGGTTGGAGGAATTCTTGAATGCACCACCGGTCATCGCACCGCCCGGTGTTAAAAGTTCGCCTTCCTTTGTGACAATTCTGAGACTCTGATGAAACTTCTTATTGACTGCAATGGCATGATCAATGGTATCCACCACCAGAATACGTCCGAGCAAATGATCGATCACGGCGCTGTACTTGTCATGTACTCTCACCAGATCCTTTGCAAGACCGATAACTCCCGGTTCCTTCAACGCCTCTTTATTGTTAAATTCACTGTATTTTCCGCCAATCGTAGTAAGCGGCAGGAAGGTTGCCCGGCCAAACCGGTTTTTCTTCAAATATTCAATCAGACGTTTTGCCGTATTCTCATTGTCCGTGACAATGTTCTGTATACTTCCGCCAAGCGCTGTCTCCACAGCAACCTCGTATTCCTTATTCACCTGGATGATATCCGCCACCACGCCGATGATTCCCGGATTCTTCTCCTTTTGCTCCATGACACGCTTGATGGAATTGCCATATCCGTCATATCGCTCGGTAATATTGCGCAGAGCTTCCAGTTTGGACTTCGTTCCACTGTATTCATTGTTTGCGCGGAACAGTCTCTGTTTGTTGGCATTGGTATCGATGGTACTCTGATCCAGTTTAGCGTCCAGTTCCTCCAACTGCGAGAGAAGATCAGAAACCTCATCCTCAATCTTCGCAAGGGAATCACTTTGCTTGTCGTATTCCTCTTTATCCTTTTGTTCATCCGACTTGAACTGAAGAAATCTCTGGTTTAACTGGGTCTTTCGATAATTGATGTTTTCCAGCATTGCATCATACCGGCCCACTTTCGCCTGAAGATTGGCATCGTCATTTAAAAACTCGATAATGTCTGCCTTACCGGTCTCAATCTCGTTCTCGAGACCTGCGATTTCCTCCTCAATCCGTTCACTGACGGCTCTTGCCTCTTCCACCACATCATCTGCAGTGTCCATTTTCTCATCGAGAACCGCTTTCTTTGCCTGAAATTCTTTCTTTTCCTTGTCCTGCTGTTCCAAGGACTGATTGATGCGATCGATCTGTTCTCCCAGATGAATATCCGTCGACTTTGCATTGGAAATCTGCTGATTCAGAACATTGACCTCTCCTTCATTGCGCTCATTTCCAAGTTTCAATTCATGGATCTTTGTACGATTCTCGTCAATTGCGAGATTGCACTGTTCCAATACCGTCTCAATTCTCTCGTATTCATTCTTGGTCTGTTCATATTCTTCCGTCAGCCGCTTGCTGTCCTCATTGACGATCATCAGCTTTTCTTCATTTTCACGAAGTGCCTGATCAATCTTCTCATTTTCCAACAGAAAAACATTGACATCAAACCGTTTTAATTCTCCTTTGTAGATGAGATATTTTTTTGCCACCTCGGATTGCTTTTCCAAAGGCCCGACCTGTTTTTCCAATTCGGACAAAATGTCGTTGACACGGCTTAAATTCTCTCTCTCTGCCTCAAGGGACTTTTCGGTGGCTGCCTTATTTTTCTTATACTTCACAATACCGGCAGCCTCGTCAAACAACTCTCTTCTCTCTTCCGGTTTACCCGAAAGAATACGTTCTACCTGACCTTGACCGATGATAGAATATCCCTCTTTACCGATACCGGTATCAAAAAAGAGGGCATTGACATCCTTCAACCGGCTCACTGTTCCGTTGATCAGATATTCGCTCTCCCCTGACCGGTAGACCCGTCTTGCCACCGTCACTTCCTCATAATCAATCGGAAGGGAATGGTCACTGTTGTCCAAAGTGATTGCAACATAAGCAGAACCATGCGGCTTTCGAAGCTCCGTTCCCGCAAAAATGACATCTTCCATCTTTGATCCGCGAAGCTGCTTTGCGCTCTGCTCACCAAGTACCCAGCGAACTGCGTCTCCGACATTGCTCTTACCGCTGCCGTTCGGTCCTACAATACCTGTGATACCTTTATCAAATTCAAACACGATCCGATTGGCAAAAGATTTAAATCCATATACCTCAATACTTTTTAAATACATTTATCTACTCCGGTTTCTCTGGTGTATCCGCTTGAAATAACATTTTTACTTCTAAACGTCCACACTAGTAATTCTCTTTTTCTCTCTGCTGTAAGATAGCCTGATATGCCGCCATCTGTTCGGCATTCTTCTTCGATGTTCCCTCTCCGGTCGCCAGCACAACGCCGTCAACCAATACCTCCGTGACAAACCGTTTGTTGTGATCCGGTCCTTTCTCCTCCAACAGGTGATAGGTCACAATTCCTTTTCCATCTTTTTGATACATCTCCTGAAGCGTGGTTTTGGCATCATAGAATAAGGTTTTGTGTTCAATATCGGTCAGCAGAAATTTGTATACATAACTCTGTGCCGCCTCCATTCCTCCGTCCAGATAGATCGCTCCAAGCACCGATTCAAACAGATCACACAGAATCGAGCTTCTGTTTCTTCCTCCGGTATGTTCTTCTCCTCTCGAAAGCAATACATAATCACCAAAATGAAGCATCTCCGAGACACCGGACAATGTAAACTCGCAGACAATGGAAGCCCGCATCTTTGTAAGTTTCCCTTCCGGCAAATCCTTATAATTCTCAAACAGGAATTCACTGGTGATCAGTTCCAAAACGGCATCGCCCAAAAACTCTAAGCGCTCATAACTCTCCATTCCTTTTCGTTTCATCTCATTGATAAAGGAACTGTGTGAAAATGCCTGCCTCAGCAATTCTTTATTTTGAAACTGATATTGAATATTTTGTTCAATTTTTTCCTCATCGAAATTTAACATTTTTTTCTCTCTTTCAAAGCAGATGTTCTTTTATCTTTTCATTAATTTCCTGTTCCTTGAATGTGCCTACCTGGAACAGGGCATTCTTCACTTCTTTATTGGTGGCATTCCCGTGAATCTTCACCACAAGTCCATTGAGTCCGAGAAGTGGTGCTCCCCCATATTCCGTTGTGTCATATTCTTTGAGCACTTTTTTCAACTGCGGTTTGACCAAAGCGGCACCTACTGTGGAGATAGGGGTTGCCGTCATTCCCTCTTTGATTTTCCCAAACAATCCGGCTGCAAGTCCCTCTGTGAGTTTGAGCATAACATTTCCCACAAATGCTTCCGTTACAACCACATCCGCAACGCCGTAAGGAAAATCCCTCGCCTCCACACTTCCGATGAAATTGATATCCTTGCATTCTTTTAACAGCGGAAAAGTCTCCTTTACGAGTGCATTTCCTTTTTCTTCTTCCGCACCGATATTGACGATCCCGACTCTCGGATTCTTCACACCGACCACATATTCCATGTAAATCGATCCCATTCTGGCAAACTGAACCAGATTGCTCGGCTTTGCGTCCACATTGGCACCACAGTCGATCAGAAGCGTAACTCCGTTCATCGTTGGAAGTACCGGAGCAAGCGGAGCCCTCTCAATTCCTTTCATCTTACCGACCAGAACCTGACCTCCGACTAAGAGTGCGCCGGAATTACCTGCGGAAACTATTCCGTCCGCCTTGCCTTCCTTTACCATATTTAATCCAATCACCATAGAGGATTCTTTTTTCTTACGAATGGCATCAACCGGTCCGTCATGACAGGTGATCTCATCCGGTGCGTGTACGATTTCGATCTTTTCTTTGGGATACTCGTATTTCGCAAGTTCTTCTTTGATCCGGTCTTCAGGACCCACAATGTATACAAATAAATCTTCTTTTTCTTTTACGGCGTTGACTGCTCCGAGAACCATTTCTCCCGGCGAGTGATCGCCACCCATTGCATCTAATACGACCTTGGTGAGTTCTGCCATGATTCATCCTCCATTCTGATAGAAATATGCTTATGCACATAGATTAACTTATTTACTATATCATAAAAATCCGTTCTTGAAAATAGATTCGATTAAATTTGCAGATAATACTACATGGTAATGGCATAAAAAAGGCGTCACAAGCAACAACTATACTCATATACTCATAACGCCATAAAAAAATGATTGAAATATACAATAAGAAGTAATATAATGTAAAATGATTTTGTCAAGATCTGATGATTCCATCATCTGATCATTGAACGGATAACTATACTATATAAGAAAAGGGAGAAAAGTCATGGGAAAGAACGAAACAAACTCATCGGGATGGCGTGCGAATAAATGGGTTCGTGCAGCGATTCCTGCACTGTTACTGCACTGCAGTATCGGTACTGTTTACTGTTGGTCGATTTTTAGTCAGGAGATTGCCGATTATATCGGATTCTGTGGGCATTCAGTTTTGCAATCTTCTTCCTCGGAATGTCAGCCGCATTTCTTGGAAATATCGTAGAGAAAGATATTCACAAATCTTCGCTCATTGCATCCATCTGTTTTGCACTGGGTATGGCACTCACCGGAGTCTTTATCTATTACGGTGGTCAGCACAAAGGAAGTACTTTAGCATTGGTAGGAATTTATATCAGCTACGGTTTCATCATGGGTATCGGACTTGGTACCGGATATCTTTCACCGGTTAAGACATTGATGCTCTGGTTCAAGGATCGTAAAGGTCTCGCAACCGGACTTGCCGTTGCCGGATTCGGTGCAGCAAAGGCAATCGCTTCCCCGATCATGCAGTCAATGCTTGATAACCTTGGTGAAGGCGGCATCTACAAAATGTTCATGATCCTTGCAGTTGTATACTTTGTTATGATGTTTATCGGTCATCTTCTTCTTGCCAAGCCGGCTGACTGGCATGAGCCTGCTAAAGGTGAGGATAAGCCGTCTATCATTTCCGTATTAAAGACCAGACCGATTTCAAATTACATTGGTATCTGGTTAATGTTTTACATCAATATCACATGTGGTCTTGCCCTGATCTCTCAGGAAAAGCCAATCGTGAAATGTATCGGTCTTGCCGCTTCCGCAGGTATTATCTCAACCATATCCGCTATCTTCAACGCAGGCGGTCGTTTGGGATTCTCTGCATGGGCAGATAAAATGAAAGATCGTAATACCGTTTACAAAATGATCTTTGTATTATCCATCATTTTCACCGCTATCATCATCCTTACAGGCGGTATCAAAAATGGTGAGGGCAACGGACTTTTGGTATTCCTCGTACTTGCTTTGATCTTCGTTGTAAACGCAGGTTACGGTGGTGGTTTCTCCAATGTACCGACACTCCTCTCCGATCACTACGGAATGGGAAGTATCAGTGCCATCCACGGAATCACTCTTTCCGCATGGGGATTTGCAGGACTTACCGGTAACCAGATTGCAACCTACATTGTAAATCACTCCGGAGAATGGATTGAACACGGAACCGATGCTGCCGGTAATACGATTTTGGTCAATCCAATCGGCTACCAGAACGTATTATACTTTACAATCGTAATGTATATCATCGCTTTGATCCTTTGTATGGTACTTGTAAAGCCAACCGACAAAGCGTCTGCTGAGAAATAATAATCGCTTTTGTTCTATAAAGGATAATTCAAAAATGACACAGCATATCACCTTGCTGTGTCATTTTTT
>CAJOMI010000101.1 GCA_905235545.1 uncultured Lachnospiraceae bacterium
GCCAACCGGTTCCGGGAAAACTTATATTGGCTGTGCACTCGGTGTATCCGCTGTGAGAAACTTTATGAAGGTCAAATATGTTCGCATGCCGGAATTACTAACCGAATTGGCTATCGCAAGAGCCAGTAATACATTTCCAAAAGTAATCCAGCAATAACCTGAGATAGTTTATTTGAGAAAAATATTCGTGATATCGGTACTTATAACACATGTAAAAATCTGTGCATATATTGGCTATACCTATACCGAAACGTCAAAGGTTTTCGCTCGTAGCCGCCTTTACGATCCGAAATCACCGTTTTTGATCGGGAATTATCTTCCAGATGACACCATGCACTATGTCCTGTAATATCATAGATCGAATCCAAGTCAGTTTTTTATTAAAGACGTCTCTATCAGAACAAAGCACACAAATACAGCCATCTTGCTATTGCGAAGTCAACAGCAAGATGGCTGTATTTTGTGTTATGTCACCTGATTTTGAATAGATGCACTTTATTAGAAATTGGCATGTTAGTTGCACTTAGTCTAATTATGATCATTAACGCAGAAGGGAATTTACTATGATGAAACGGTTATCTATGTTTTTTTTGATTGTTGTGTTATTTGTTGTTGTTCTTACACCCAAAACAGGCTTAGCGGATTTTGTGCTGCCGTCTGGACTGCAGGTTTTGGATGATGAATCTTTTTTGGGAACATCTGTTTCAGGCGTAGTGAAACTACCTTCCAATATAAAAAGAATTGGTAATCGTGTGTTTGCAGATTCAAATATTTACGCACTTGATTTGAGCGATACAAACCTTGAGAGTATTGGCAGCAATCTTTTGGGAAATCAAGAGATTGCTTACGTCATAACAAATACCGGAATAAATAATAATGTATCTGAAGATGCTTTCAATGGTACACATATGCTTTTTGGTAATCAACAATGGCAAGCTTACGCTCAGCGAGCGGAAATTCCATTTATTAATATAAATGATCTCTATCCTTACGAAGGATTCTATTATGAAATCAAGAATGGCATTGCCAAACTGCTTTGTCCAATTAATGCGGAAGAGCTTCCTGAAACAATTACACTTCCGGATTCTGTCAATGGTTGCCAGATAACAACGTTATCAGATTCAGCTTTTTTCAACAGCTCTCAGGTTTTGCAGATCTTGCTGCCAGACTCAGTAGGAACAATATATGATGGTGCTTTTGATGGTGCTCCGAATGCAGTCGTTAGATATAAAAATAATATAAAAATTACTCAACAACCGGCGAGTGTTTTTGCTCATGAGGATGATTGGGTTACATTGACTATTCAGGCAAATCGTACTGATTTTCGTTGGCAATATTATGATGGTGAATGGGTAGATGTAACTTATGAGGGATACAACACCAAGTCGCTTCGTTTTCAATTGTCGAAGGCGCTTATTAATGAAGCCTCAAGCTGGAGAAACAAAGAATCAGGTCTTTGGAGATGTATAGTATCCGATCCTTTGGGAAATTCTCTGATAAGTGATCAGATTTATGTTTTGGAAAAGCCATATTTCATACTGGAACCTGAAGATCAAATGGGCAGCGCGGGTGATTCGGTTGTCTTTTCGGCTCGGGTGGGTGGTATGTTCGCATCCTGGAATTGGGAACGCAGTGATGACAACGGTATTACATGGAATGTAATGTCAGAAATGCAAGATGAATCCGGTTCATGCAGCGTTATTGTTACCGCTCAGAATCGTTCGAGCCTTTACCGGGCGGCAGCGACGGATTATAAGGGCAACCGCTATTTTTCCCGGGAAGCAAAAATTGTCGGATTGAATAAAGTTTTCATCGAAACACAGCCGGAAGATTGGTATGGCACAGAGGGACAAGAAGCAGTTTTTTCTTTAGACGCAAAGAATGCGGCGTCATATCAATGGCAGTACAGTTCTGATGATGGAAAGACATGGGAAAAAATCAATGTACAGAGCGCTAATTCGAACAAACTTGTCTTTACAATCAATCGGGATCATTACAAACAATTATTCAGATGCGTTGTATTAAATGGAACCGACAGTGCGACATCAAACGTTGTACGTGTTTTGGAATCGGCAATAGACCGAATACAAAGTGTTTCTTTCGTGAGTATAAGTTCAAATTCTTTAGAAATACTCAGGGAAGGGATTCCTGTGAATAAGACTGTTTCTGTGAGTGGATATAGCACTGAGTCCGGATGGGTCTGGAGTTCGCATGATGTCCTCGTTGTAGAGGATGATGGCGTTACGGTAAGACAAGCGGATGGACAAACCAGTGATGTGTTGGAAATTATCAATGCGGAAGAACAAACAGAAGATATTACACATATTTTGCTTAAGCTTAGAGGAAAACGTGAAGGACGGGCTTTGCTGAAAGGCATTAGTGGTGATTT
Source organism: uncultured Lachnospiraceae bacterium (assembly GCA_905235545.1). Lineage (GTDB taxonomy): Bacteria > Bacillota > Clostridia > Lachnospirales > Lachnospiraceae > CAG-590. The sequence goes on from CAJOMI010000101.1 coordinate 2,390, forward strand.
AGAAGAAAACTATTTTGTTGAAGTCTATGGTGAACATGCTATCATAGTTGAGCAACCTAAAGATCAAACCGGTGATATTGGAGATATGGTTCAGTTTAGCGTAGATGCGATTGGGGCAATTTCTTATTCATGGACTGAAAATGGATTTGTTTATGATGAGAATAATACCAATAATCTTTATTCTATAGAGATTCAATCCGGGCAGTATCATGAGAATAAATCCGGTTCTGAGTGGCGATGTGAGATTACAGGCAGGGATAATCAAAAGGTTTTCACAAATAGGGTATATGTCTACCGGCCAAGCAGCAGCTATATTGAAGAGGGCAATATAGTTGCGGTAGAGGGCGATGACATTTCCCTCCATTGTCATTTTTTTACATGTTCCGATATGTATTTGGAATACAGCAGAGATGGCGAAAAATGGTTTGAAGAAACTTCCGACAGCGATATAATAGGAGGCGAACGAACATTAACGCGTACGTTTAAGATGACCAATGCCTATAACTACTACTATAGAAGTATGTGGAGATGCAGAGGAACAGGCATCGATGGAAATCCTGTATATAGCGATGTGGTTCAGATACTCGAACCAAACCCGGTTGAGATCTTGAAGCAGCCTGAAGATCAGGTCGTCGGTGTGGGACAGACTGCAATTTTTGAGATCGAGGCGGAAAATGCTTTATCTTATCGGTGGCAAATTAGCTATGACGGAGGGAAAACATGGAGCTATGTCAGTTATAGCGGCGTTGACCAGACGAATCCTTCGTTGTCTGTAAAAGCTACCCAATCGAACTATGACAATGTTTTATGGCGTTGTAAAGTCACAGGAGTTTCCGGATATCAACTTAACAGCCAAGTCGTCTCACTGAAGAAACCGAGTTTCTGTTTTGTTCAGCAGCCATCCGACCAGACAGTCTCGATTGGAGAAAATGCTACATTCACTGTTCAAGCGTCGGAAGCTGTCAGTTACCAATGGCAGCAAAGATCTGTAAATGGCGAATGGAATAACATCGCATCCGGGACAAAAGCTTCAATCACACTAACGGCGACCGCAGACAAAATAGCGGGGATGGAATATCGCTGTGTTATTACCGGACAAAACGGGGTAACACTAACCAGTAATTCGGTTCGTATGATCGAAAAGCTGCGTATAACAAGACAACCGGAGGATCTGACATTAGGTATCGGTGCTTATGCATCATTTACAATTCAATCCGAAGGAACAAAAAGTTGGCATTGGTACGTTAGTAAAGATAATGGCAATACATGGGAAGTTCCTAACGCCAATGGGGTACTCTCACCTACATTATCCTTTACCATAGAGCAGCAGAATTTTACATGGATCTGGCGTTGTGATATTACCGGCGATGGCCAGCAGCAATTGTTCTCCCAGATTGTTCGCATTAGACCTTTGCTTATGATTACCACTCAGCCGGTCAATGTAGAAGCTGAAATCGGAGCGAATGTTACATTTGAGATTTCCGCAGAGAATGCCTATGCTTATCAATGGCAGGTAAGCTCGGACAACGGTGTTTCATGGCAAAAGGCTTCCGGTACTTCAAATAACCGTATTTACAGCTTCACCGTGTCAAGTCAAAGTGATTATGAAAAGCGGTGGCAATGTATCGTAACGGGCAGTAATGGAGAACAGGTGACCAGTGTCATGACACGTATTATGGAACCCAGTATAGAACCTGTTGTTTATACACAGCCTGTTAGTCAATATGGCTCCGTGGGAACTACAGTTGAGTTTTCTTTGTCTGCGGCAGGTGTAAAGCAGTATCAGTGGCAGATCAGTTATGATGAAGGTTCAAATTGGAGTAATGTCAACAGTTCGTCAGCGAAAACATCTCAATTGTCGGTCCAAGTCACATCAGCGCTTTGGAATAGCGCTCAGTGGCGGTGCAAGCTTACCGGCAGCGGCGGCGCAATCAGCTATTCAAATTCAGTGAAAGTATTTGAGCCAGTGACAATTACAACGCAGCCAACCGATGCGGAAGCACGCGTTGGAGAAACGGTTACATTTGTCATTTATGCTAATGGGGCGTCAGAATATCAATGGCAGGTAAGTAGTGATGAAGGCGTGACTTGGAAAAACTGCAATGATTTCTTTGTGGATGGTTATTCTTTGGATGTACCGGTTGAAGCTGATCATTTCGATAAATATCGATGGCGCTGTATCATAACCGGGCTGTTGGGAGATCAAATCTATTCTGATATTGTACGTATTCGTCAGACTGTAGTTCCGGTAGCAAATTTTTATCTTGATGTACGGGAAACCACATTGCAGCCTGGAATAACTCTTCAGATTAAGACGACAATTGAACCGAATGATGCTACTGATCAGACTGTCTCATGGATAAGCGATGAACCCGGTGTTGCAACTGTGAATAACAGTGGGCTGGTTACGGCTGTTTCAAATGGGGTTACGCGCATCCGGGCTTCCGTCGGAGGAATAGAAGCGGTTTGTACGGTAACTGTTGCGAATGATTTCACCATGGAATTCTCTAATTTTGTCAATGAAACCTGGACAAACGACGTAAATTACGATGGTATTGCGATAAAGATGAGTGGGGCTGTATTGCCCTGCACAATGAATATCAGCATAATGAAGAATAACGGGGATGTTTATCGTTCTTCAGGTTCGATACAGGCAATGGAAGAAACATGGAAATGGAATACGGAGCCAATCACTGAAACAGGTACATATTATGTACTGGCGAACGCGTCAGATGCTGCGGGACGTCAGGTATCTCTCCGCTCCGGTGACGTCATCGTAAAGCGCCGTCCGGTATATCGTGCTTTGTTAATTTATCAAAGAGATTGGAAAAATGGCATAGAAAGTTCCTGGTTTATGAATGACGCCTATTATCTTAAAGATCTGTTGGAACAAAATACTTATGAGGGCGGTGCAAAATATACTGTTTCCATCAGTGAAAATCAAAATAAGAATAATATCAAGAAAAAAATACAATCAACATTTAAGGATGTAAAAGACGGGGATGTATCGTTTATTTGGTTTTCGGGGCATGGCATTAGTGCAAATTATTCCCAACAAATAGACAGTATAAAAAAGTATGAGGGTGCATTATGGGTTCCTGCCGCGTCGAATGAAAAAAAACTAAATCAAAGCAATTTATTGATACCAGACTATTTTATTCTGGCTTCTGAACTTGCTAATTGGATCAACACCTACATTCCGAAAGGAAATGTTGTCATCGGTTTCTCATCCTGTGGAAGCGGTGCTATGGTGTATCCTTATATAGCGGCTGCTAAATCTGCACCGGATAGTGACATCCTGATTGAATCAATCATTTCCGGTAACTGAAACAATGGTCAGCAAAACCGGTGAGCTGAAAAAGAAGCGGTTTATTGTACTTACAGGGGCGGCATACCATGAATCCGGAAGGGGTGTTAGGAATTGGGGTACTTTTTTGCCTGAATGGATGGGAAAATCTGCGGGGTTTTATCGCAATGATCCCCAAATAGCAACACTAAGGACTCCATTAGGTGATTATGACGGAGACAATTTCATCACTATTGCAGAAAGCTATAAATATATACGGGAAAAAGCTGATTATTACAATGGCGATTTTGGTAATCCCAAGGCATACTGGAATGACTCAACATTTGTCTTGTTACATCCTGATAGTCATTAGTTTTGTATTTCAAATTTAAAAAAGCAATCGGGACAGAAACTTTGTGAAGCCTGTCCTGATTGTTGGTTGATTCAATTTTCAGTCCTTTTGCTTTTTTTTGCAAACATTTTGGCCTTTTCCAAGGGTGGCATTTACTGATTTCGAAAAAACAAAATTTGCCGTCCCTCTGTTCAATGCGCCTGTTTTTTCTGGTTTAGTGAATTTTATTGAGAGGCGAAGATGAAGACAAACGTTACAATTCCTTTCATAGCCCATATCCTTAATCCGAAAGATCAGGAGGCGCTGTTTGTAAATGAGCCCTGGCTTCTGGACAAGTCAATAATAGATTATCCATTTTCGAAAGAACCTGAACCATATCCGGATAACATACGAATATATTTGCCGCTTGATTTGAATAAGAAAGCAATTCTCCGAAGACTTGACCATGTGATTTTCAGATATAAAGAAGCAACCTTTGAAAATGAAGTGAGATTCAGTATTGAAGTTGATCGACTGATTGACCAGATTGCAATTTATGATCGTATATGGTCTATGATGCGCTTGTCCGTTCTAAATGCCCGAGAAATACCCTCTGGTATGCCCGCTTAGATCAGAACGGAAACCTGAATCCAAGAGAAATTGTTCAAACAAGTAATTTGATATTTGTTAGTAAATCTGTAAATTTGTGGAAATGCTAACAAAAACTTACTTTTGGCGTAAAATTTACACGAAATTTTCCGAGAAAATAATAAAAAATTAGCAAATCTGTAATTTTACAGATTTGCTAACACAGTACCCCGGGAGGGACTCGAACCCTCAGCCTAAGCGATAGGTGTTTCAGCCCCACCGGGGGGATCCTTCCGAGTAAACGCCCCGAGGAAATTGAACAAA
>CAJOMI010000102.1 GCA_905235545.1 uncultured Lachnospiraceae bacterium
GGATAAATTTTGTATTCCCCAATATTTCCCGTATCTTTGCATTGTAATTATAATCATGTATTATGGCCAAGTATCCAAGTAAATCCTTTTTTAGCCCACCCTATTGGGATAAGATAGTAGAGGCATTTACTCTACTAAATGCAAATAATTTTAGTACAGAGAAGTTAACTGAAAACTTTATTTGGAGCGGTATTCCAGTTGGGAAGTTCTTTCCGATATTAACTAAAAAACAGCCATTCCCTTACTTCCAGTACCACCCATTCAGTGCTGCAAAAGTCCATGAACTTAAATCTGACAGCAGCACATCGTTTTTCGGTAAATCGATTTCCATATACACTGCCTCATCATCTTCCGACCCCAATTCTTATTTCGGCTTTCTGTCCTTACGGCTGTTGTATTCCTTATTGAAATAGCCGATGTGGTCGCAGTACACATATCCCTGCCGCACCAGCGTGTCATATAGCTCCTTCGTTTGTATCGTCCAGAGTTGCATAGAAAGAATTACCCTACTGATTACTTGCTCTGAGTACAAAGGTAGTTGATTTTTCGTTATTCGGAGCAACAAAAAGCATAAATATGTGCTTTTTCTGCTGAATACTACTGCTTTTACCAAAATAATTCGTAATTTTGCCAATAGAGCACAAAAGATGAAGAAAAGAAATGAGAATATTTTTCCCGATACTCCGTGTTTGACGAATGGGCTGTTCTGATAGGCTTTCCATTGAGAATTTCAGCGCATGTGCAATCCTCTCGGTTTTGTCAGATAGAAGCCGACTTTTCCTCTCGGTTTTATCAGATAAATATCTAAACATTCAAGATAGAAGTGCAATTTCTTCTCACAAGAAATTGCACTTCTATCTTGAATGTTTAGGAATAGTATTTACGACTAATTTGTATTTACCTTTAACACAATCAACATGTGGCATTTTCTGAAGGGATAATTTCACAGACTCTGGGTCAATATATACACCTTCTTCTCTCTCTATCTGTTTAGAGATATCCATGGCTGACCTTCTTATAAACCAAGGTGTCTTCTGTAATACGCGTAAAATACAATCTTCTTCCTTATAATGATTTATTTTTTTATTAATGGATATAGGGCTTTGCCTACTGTTATAATCCTTCTTAACAATCTTTTTCTTATCTTTTATTTGATATTCCCCTTCTCCTTTCTTCTTATCATCATTTTTCTTTTTCTTTCTAAGTCCAACAGTTTCTTGAAGCTTACGTCTAGATTCCTCAACAATCTGCCTTACTCTTTCTCTTGTAAGGGCGTATGTCATTGCTATTTGTTCTAGTGATTTACTCGAAACTCCATTCAATCCATAATAGGCTTCAAGAAAAGTACTTTCTCTTTTTGACAATGAACGAACTAGCCTATGAACATCATATCTTTCTGAATCAATATCCGTTTGCTTATCTGAAAGAAAACTCTCATCCTCTAAAAAATCCATATCATCCATCAAGATTGTCATGTCTAACAGATCATCAGGAAGGTTAAAAATCGGCTTTAATAACTCGAATGACACTTGCTCATCAAGTTTAATCTCATCAAATGAGGGAGGGAAACCATTTACTTGTTCATGTGTTTCGACGAATTTTCTAATTTTATTGTGATAAAGAATGTGTCTTTCTGGAATTCTAATATGACATCCTAAACTAGGGATGGCTTTTTTTATATTGTAGGAAATAACCAATTGAGCATACGAAGCAAAACGAACTCCACTATTATAATAGAATGTATCTATTGACTTAAGCAATCCTATGCAGCCTTCCTGAAAGAGGTCTTCTAATAACAGACCTTTGGTAACATATAATCGTGCTGTCTCATATACTAGATTTAAATGTCCTTTTACTAACAAATCATATGCCTTTGCATCGCCATTGTGATATCGTTTAAATAGGCTGATAATCTCTTCATTATTATATTCACTCTTTAATATGGAATGAAATGAGAAATCATTATCGTCTATGTTTCCTTTGTGTAATTCTTGAAAAACAAAAGGACCATTTGATGTGTTAGTAAGAGAACAGGTGTTATTATTGATATTAAGAGATGTCGGTTCTTTTTTTACTGTTAAATTACCATGAAATGGATACTTATCATATATCGTTTTTTGTGGATTTAGAGATGGATAAGTTTCTGAATCAGAAACAACGCTAGTCAAAATTTTATTAGGACGATTTATGAGATCTTGAGAAGTGGCGAAGAATTGTCGAAACAGGGTAACATCCCAAAAATCCACTTTGTATTCAAGAATACCAACTGCGTTACAGAAAAAATCATAAATAACTTTTTCTTTATAGCAATCTGCCAGTTTTCTAATCAAAGAAGCATTACCGTTCCTTTTGTGTATTCCATCAAATGAAAAAAGGAGTGTGTTTCCTAAATCAGACATACCTTCATTGTCTCCTAAGCCCACCCTTTTGCAAGACTTCCAAGAATTATCTGAGCTACACACAACGAGGAATTCAATACCTTCAGTACTATCGTGTAAACAGATATCGCCAACTTTTATTATTTGTTCACGATTAGGACCTATTATGTCAAAAGGCCCCTTATATCTAGAATATCGGTTTACAAAATATATGTTCATTTTTGAACAAAGTTCAATAATTTCTCTTCTGATTCACCCAAAAAATAGGCTTCGATGAAGTCCCATCTTTGTTCATTAGTCATTTGAGTAGTAAAAAAGTATGTAAATATTCTCTCTGAGTAACGATACTTCTCGTATATACTTTCCAAAATATCATTCCGATATTTTCCTCCTTTGATTAATGAATTTAAAAAGTATGGGTTGTTTATACGGACAAAGATGGCAGGCTGGTCGCCTCCCAGACGATAATAATCAGCAATTCCCAGACTATTTAAGAACTCGCTTATTTTCACAATAGGATCTTTTGTATTACAATAAACGCAAATATCACGAGAGTTTATAGTAGAGATATAAGCAGAACGATATAAGTGGCTTGTTTTGTCGTATCCACTTTGTATCAATTGGAATGACTCTGTACCATCCGTTGTTTTATGAATGCTACAGTAAGTTGCCGATTCGCCTCCCAAGCCATGGTCCGTTGCATATAAGAGTCTGAATGTCTCAATAAATTGTTCTTTTTTTATAGCGTCATATCCCGATGGTAAAAGACTTTTCATCATCTCTGTGCTCATACGATGCCCTGTTCTTTGCATATTATTCAGAAAAGAATGAGCCATGTTAAAAAAGCTCTCAATTTCAGATGAAACATTCTTTATTGTGTCATGAAGGGTTAAAGTCACCTTGTTTTTTAATTCCACATGAAAATCCTTAAAGATTTTACCTGTAGCCAATTTTGTCTTGAACATTGGAAAACTGATGCTACTAAATTTTTCAATCCAGAACTTATCAGCATCGAGGATATATACATTATCAGTAATGTGACGAATATATGTATGATATAAACGATAAAAGGATTTGCTTTCTTGTTGGGGAACCTCAACGTAGCATTTGCTAAACAGGCTTTTAGGCCGAACTATTAAAGAATGGAATCTAAGCTTGTTAAGTAAGTCGTTGCTGATAAGAAGCAAACAACTCTTTAAGTTCTGGTCTATATCTTCTGGGGCAGACAGAGGAAATATATAACTGAAATCAGAAGCAGAAATCAACATATTTCTCTTTTCTCCATTTATACGATATATGGCTATTAGTTTCTTTAAGACCTGAACGAGTTGGAAAGGTTTTATTGCCGATAATCCATGTAGTTGTCGGATATATCTAAAATCTTTTTCAGAGAAGTCTATCTTGGCAATTCCTGTTATTTTAGGATCTCTTGCCAAACGACCTATCTCCTGCACGTAATCAGACAAACATCCAGTTGGCGCATGATGATATACTTCATGAATATCAGGGACATCAATACCCATTCCAAAAGCTTTAGTGGCACACATGATAGGACATGTTCCAGACCTAAAGGCTTCTGCATTAACAATTTTCTCGTTGGCAAAAAGTTGGGCATGATATCGCGTCACCTTTTCTTTGATGTCTGCTATGCTATCATGAAGATAAATAGCATCAACAGTTCTGCGGAAAGGGAAGTATATAATTGCTTTTCGATTTGCCATCAAGGCTTCTCTTATTCGTTGAATTGTGAGCTTTCTACGCTTATCCTCATAGCTTGTATGAATATTTGATTGTTCAATTTCAAAAACAATATTTTTTCTCCTGACAACTCCCACATATTTGATACATGGATCCATGTTAAGAGATCTGATTGTATCAAATATCATATCATTTTTGCCAGACGGATCCCAGACAGCAGTTGCGGTAAGAGCAAAAATAGGAAAAGGATAATTAAGGATTCGCCTAGATTTTCTAAGGTAATCGCCAAGGAACCAATAGTCAACACGGAAATCACGCCCCCAAGTAGTGACAGTATGAGCTTCATCAACAACTAAAAGCCCAAGTTTCCTTTCACCAATAAATGTTTTTATAGTATATGAAAGAAGAAGCTCTGGTGATAAATATAGCAGATTAATTTTTCCATTTCTTACTCTCTTCAGTATAGATTCTTTAGCAGCTGCCGTTATATTGCTATTTATAGTGGCAACTGCATCGTATCCTGTTAAACCTTCAACTTGGTCGTTCATCAAAGCAACTAAGGGAGAAACAACAATTGTTAGTAATCCATATTTCTCTGCCAAATAAATAGCCGCTAACTGAAACAAAAGACTTTTCCCTGCTCCTGTGGGCGAAGTCAACAATACATTTTCCACTTTGTTGTTTTCGCCTAGATAAGCGTGTTCTGCCTGCTGAACGACTGTTTCAATGATTGAACCTTGTGATATTTCTACAATCTCATGATTAATGCTGAGGTCATTGTACATTAATAGTTTTCTAAAAGAGTCATATCCCCAAACAGACTTAAGCAAGTCATATAGTTCTTTTCTTGGCTTAATGTTTAAATTCCGAGTAAGTTTGTGTATATTTACAGGACAATCGAATTCTTTAGATGCTTCTACAAAAACCTTTATGCTATTTTCTTCTATTTCTTCAGCCTCTACAGCAAACTCTCGATTGCTGATAGTCATATTGGAATATAGTGATTCCAAAACGCGATATAATGATCCATCTTTTGTAGATAGAACTTGAATACTCTGGCTATCACAAATTAAGCTGGATGGCCTAAATGGAACTGGATGTATCAATACTTTGACATCTACACAAGAGTTTGAATCGGAATAATTGTCTATATATTGAACCCTCTGAACTTTGTCATCATTTATGCAGAAAGAATAGAAAGCACTATATAATGACGTTTCATTATCAGTATCTTCAAAATCAGCACTATCAAAGTCTGGAATGTCCGCGTTAGATGGATTGGGGTATAACTCAAGCATATTGTTTTCGAGTACACAAATTTTTTTCTGTAGGACTCCAAGTCCGGTAATTTGAGTACACAATTTGATAAAAGACTCAATAGTACAAATAGATTGTTGTGTGCTATCAGAAGAAAGGATTGAAAGCATCAGTCTGTTTTCGTTGATGTTTTCAAGCACAATTTTACCTTTCTCTATAACATAATCATCAAGAAATGGAAAATCTTTATCTAATCTTTGAAGCATTTCTGGTAAGAAACCCTTCAATACAATGATGTTATAGCCTTTACAATCGGTAATTATTTTTTTAATTATAAAATCAGTCGTCATAATTAATAAGTCATTGTCCAGTATGTCCAATAAATGATATCCAGTACCAAGGGGCGTGAGCAAGTTCTCATTTGGGTACAAAGTTAGCAATTTTTCAATATAAACTAAAAACTCAGAGTTGATTTCTATACATAAACATTGATTTTGCGTTCTCCAGCCTATCAATTCCATAACTTTCTGCTCGAAAATCCAAACAAAATGCTTAACTTCGCGCCATAATTACAGAAGATTTATTAGTGTCTTTCTTTGAAAAAAACGTGAGCAATCTACCTCGCTTACGTAATCTGAGGTATTGGGGATAACCTAACATTCTTAAACGAGTAAATGCCCACGCCATGTGGCATGAACAATCTACTTCAGTTCTTGAATGTTTCTTCTAATTCCCCAATTATCAGAAACCAGAATCAAAAGTGGACGTCCAGTCTTATGTCCTATTATCTTTTATCTGTCCATTGGCTGCTATGTTTTGACGTTACACATTATTATATTATGCTGCCACACCCATCTCGTAAAGATGTTCGGGAGCAATGTCCACAG
>CAJOMI010000103.1 GCA_905235545.1 uncultured Lachnospiraceae bacterium
TTCCTCTAAGATCCGAAAGGTATCCAGACCAAATTTCTTGATGATGCGCTTTGCCATAATTTCGCCAACACCCTTGATGGCCCCCGAACCGAGATACCGTTCCATGCTGACCAGATCGTCCGGCATTTTCACCTCGTATTCCGACACCTTAAATTGCAGACTATAACTTGGATGCTCCACATATTCCCCTTTTGCCAGAATATACATCCCTTCTTCTATTCCGGATAGATATCCGACAAAAGTTTCATCCTCACCATCCGATGTCTCCACTGCGAACACAACGTACTGGTTTTCTTCATTTTTGTATATTATTTTGGAAACGACACCTTCCCGCTCCATTCTTTTTTCTCCATTTCTAAATGTATTTCGGACCTCGTAAACCCCCGCCCGATTGGAGTTTTATATCCCCGTCCACGCTTATCAGAGGTCTGTCCCATCCGGTTTTATCTCCATCTATCTTACCACGTTATGGAACAGATTACCACTTCTGTCAAAATGTGTAGTAAGAGTTACCATTATTTACCTCTCAGTTAACATTTGTGTATTTTTAATTATCTCTTCTTTATACTTTATTTTATAAGCATACAAATTACAAAAGAGGAGGGTAAACATGAATCTTGAATATGAATCCACTTATCCTGCATTTGAAAATCGTGATCTGTACGTTGACTTGGGTGAACATATTTCCTATTATCGAAAAAGGGCAAAAATAACACAAAAAGAACTGGCAAAACGTGTTCATGTGACACGTTCTTATATCAGCCGAATTGAAAATTCCAACAATTCCCAATCTTTTTCACTGGAACTGTTATTTAATATCAGCAGAGAATTAGACGTAGAACCAAGATATTTCTTTGAGCCTTTTCCGGCTCCGGGAGATGACCAATAGCAATCAAATCGATTACCGGATTCCTTTCCGTACCTTGAAATCAGACAAAAGGGTGTCGAATCCGGAACTTCTTCCCGTCTGCAAAGCAAATCCGAATCCGACACCAAAATAATTCTTAAATCTTTTTAACCATCAAATGTTAAAAATCCAACCTTCCATCCACTTAACAGATTTCCGCTCCGTGCGGCATATCCTTTTCTGTCGTCACAAGCGCAAGATTGCCCTGCTCATCCTCTGCACAGAGAATCATTCCCTGAGACTCGATGCCGGCTAACTTTGCAGGTTTTAAGTTGGTCACAACGACCACCTTCTTGCCCACCATTTCCTCCGGAGAGTACTGGGATTTGATACCGGATACGATCTGTCTTACCTCACTTCCGATCTTGATCCGGGAGCAGAGTAATTTCTTGGATTTCTTCACCTCTTCACAGGCAATGACTTCTCCGACCTGAAGCTGAATCTTATCAAAATCATCGATGGTGATCTCCGGTTTCTTTTCGATATCGATTCCCGGATTCTCGTCTGCCGGCTTATTTGCTGCCTGCAAAGCTTCCACCCTCTCCATCACCTCATTGATATCCAATCGGGCAAATAAGATCTCCGGTTTCTCCGTTACCTTTGTGCCGGACGGATATTTACCGAATTCTCCCAGGTCTTCCATTCCTCTCTTAGTTCCGTTTAACTGCGCAATGATCTTCTCCGTGGTCTCCGGCATAAACGGCTCGAGTAAGGTTGCACCGATGGTAATGCTCTCCACCAGATTATAAAGAACCGTTGCAAGGCGATTCTTTTTGTCCTCTTCTTTTGCCAGCGCCCAAGGCATGGTCTCATCAATATATTTGTTGCAACGCTTGAACAGGTTGAAGATCTCTGTCATGGCATCTGCAACGCGCAGACGATCCATTGCGTTTGCAACCCTGTCCTTCGTGGAAACAGCAACCCGGATCAGATCCTGATCCACTTCCTCTGTCACATTTTTATTCTCAACTACTCCGCCAAAATATTTGTTGGACATGGAGATGGTACGATTGACCAGATTACCGAGGGTATTGGCCAGGTCGGAATTCAGACGCTCAACCAAAAGTTCCCAGGAGATCACACCGTCATTTTCAAACGGCATCTCATGGAGCACAAAATAGCGAACCGCATCCACGCCAAACATATCCACCAGATCATCCGCATAGATCACATTGCCCTTGGACTTGCTCATCTTGCCGTCGCTCTGGATCAGCCACGGATGACCGAATACCTGCTTCGGAAGCGGAATATCCAATGCCATCAGCATGATCGGCCAGTAAATGGTGTGGAATCTCAAAATATCTTTTCCAATCAAATGCAGATCACACGGCCAGTATTTGTTATACAGTTCACCGTGGTTGCCATCCATATCAAAACCGAGTCCGGTGATATAGTTGGACAGCGCATCAATCCATACATAGACCACATGATTCGGATCGAAATCCACCGGGATACCCCATTTGAAGGAAGTACGGGATACACAAAGATCCTGAAGTCCCGGGAGAAGGAAGTTGTTCATCATCTCATTCTTGCGGGATTCCGGCTGAATGAAATCCGGATGGGTATTGATATACTCGATCAGCCTTCCCTCGTATTTGCTCAGTTTCAGGAAATATGCTTCCTCCTTTGCCGGCTGTACCGGTCTGCCGCAATCCGGACATTTGCCGTCCACCAACTGGGACTCGGTGAAAAAGGATTCACACGGAGTACAGTAAAGTCCCTCGTATTCGCCTTTATAGATGTCGCCCTGCTCGTATAACTTCTTGAATATCTTCTGAACCTGTCTCTCATGATCCGCATCGGTCGTACGGATAAATTTGTCATAAGAGGTGTTCATCAGATCCCAAATCCGCTTGATCTCACCTGCTGTCTGGTCTACAAACTCCTTCGGTGTAATGCCGGCTTCTGCCGCCTTCAACTCAATCTTCTGTCCATGCTCATCCGTTCCGGTCTGAAAACGGACATCATATCCCTCAAATCTCTTGTATCTTGCAATACTGTCTGCAAGTACGATCTCATAAGTATTTCCAATGTGTGGCTTGCCGGATGTATAGGCAATCGCCGTTGTAATGTAGTATGGTTTCTTTGCCATGCTCTCTTTCCTCCTATTTTATATATTACATCTGCGGAAACAGAAAAAAGCCCGCCCCTGATCATAAAGGCGAGCTACTCTCACGTTACCACTTTAATTCACCGGTGCATCACTTTCCCGGCCTCACTAGCTGGCATAACCAGCTTACACTGTAACGGGTGCTCCCGTCTCATGCTTAGTATTCCGTATTCTGCAAAAATGATGCATCGATGCGGAAATCTGTCCCCGCCTGCAATGATCATCATTCCCTGCATCCGTCTTACCGGATATCCTCACACAAGAAGCTCCAAGACCATCTTCCATGTATTCCGTCTTTCCCTGTTCTCAGCTACCCAGGTTCTCTGTCAAACACTTCCCACATGTACTCTTCTCTTCATCGCTCATTCCATCTAACTGTTCCTTATTATAAGGAAATTTCTGCCGGATGTCAACCGGCTGTTTCCCGTCAATCTTCTTTCCTGTGATACAAATGTTACAGTCCACTCGTTAGCCGGTAAACAGTCACCGAGTGTGGTATATGTTTTCCAATGTAGGGCTATTTGTGAACGTCGGCACTTAATGAGCCGCCCAAAAGCGGCGAATTTAGTACCGCTACGTGAACAACTAAGCGAAAGCATGCCCGAAATGGAAAACATATACCACACTCGGTGGCGTACGTCTGAACCAATGTCATTAAGTTTAAGAATCGCCAATCCACAGTTGCCGGACAACGTCCATCTTGTCTAAACCTCCAAATCCTCCGGATCTCGAAATTCTCCCCTTTCCACCAATCGAAGAAATGCATCTACAACATCACTCGAAAGCTGGGTGCCGGATACTTCCTTCATAACAGAAATCACTTTTTCAAAGTCCATGCGTTTTCGATACGGACGAGAGGAATACATTGCATCAAATGTATCCGCTACCGCAATGATCTGTGCCACCACGGGAATTTCATCCCCTTTTATGCCTCTCGGATATCCTTTCCCGTCCGGTCGTTCATGATGTGCTCCGGCACCAACTGCCAGCTCCGGCATAATGCTGATATCCTTAAGTACATTGTAACCGAGTGTCGTATGCGACTTCATGATACTGTACTCTTCATCCGTCAACTTTCCCGCCTTATTTAAAACCTCCCCGGGGATACCGATTTTTCCAATATCATGCATCAGTGCAATATTGTAATACCGTTCCACCGTCTCTTCATCATATCCCAATTCTCTGGTCAACATGGCGGTATACTCTGCCACCCGAAAAGAATGACCGTTTGTATACTCATCCTTCATATCAACCAGCTTCGCAAATGCCATTACCATTTCCCGGATCAACTGCTTATCCTGATTTTGCTTCTCCACAAGCGCTTCCCATTCACTGACTTTATAATAGTTACGGGATGATTTTACCGTGACTAACGCTATGATTACAAACAACAAAGAGCATCCTAAAACGACGCGGAGCAAAAAATCAATGACACTGGTTCTCACATCTTTCAAAGAAACATCCGCTCCTACATAACAGACACAATTGCCGTTTCGGTCATAAACAGGATAGTACGCGGTGATTACCCATTCACTCCAGTCCACCCACTCGATTGCTTCTGTCTCTTTACCCGTAAGCACATCCTGCCCTTCAAACCAGACTACTTGTCCCGCCTCGTATGCCTCATTCCCATTCTCATCCAGATCAAATATCACATGAGATTCATCTTCTTTGAGTTGAAACACATACAGATATTGTATTCCGATAGAATTATCCCGAATATTATACAAAGCGTTCTCTGTCTGTTCATATCCGGGTGCTTCTTTTCCCTTTAAAAGATATTCGTCTATTTTCTCCGTATCTATAATCGTTGCCGTCATTTTGGCGACACCCTTCGCAATCCGGACACGATCACTCTTTACATTCCGGGTATAAAAATAAACACTTTCTCCGGTATTCAATACCGTTAAAACAATCATCAAAACAACCAGAAAACCTATTAGTCTCCGGAGTCGTTTTCGTCTCATATTTTCGTGCAAAATAGCGGCATTTTTTTCATCTTCCAATACGTTCTTCGCTTCCTCTTCTGTCTTCTTTGCTCTCACATTTATCCAACCTCTCTCATATATTTTGTCAAGACTCGCTTGCGAGTCTTGCGCGCCGGATTCGGGTCAGCTTTAGCTGACAAACTCGTAACAAAGAATCGCTTGTGACTCTTTTGCGCCTGGGCAGTATTGCAGAACAATTATCTTCTTCTCCGCGATATACACATCCCATGGACCATTTTCATATAGTATAACATATAATGGAATAAGAAATTAAATAAAATTTATTATTATACAAAAAGCTGTCATCCGGATTCTTCTGACACAAGATTTCCCTCCTGTCAGATTATCAATCCGAATAACAGCTTTCCCATTACCTGTCCGCTATCTGTTTAAAGTCAGCTCTTATTTCATATAGAATGTAAATACCTTATAATTCCCAAGAATACTGGAAAGATCAGACGTACTACCAGAATAACTTGTTTTTTCATATCGCTCGGTAGAATAATTCCAGCTCTGACCGGTTACCGTATAATAATAATAATAGTATTTAGAAGTCTCATACTGTTTCTTTCTTGTAACATTATAGGTCCTCGTCAATAATACATCCTTACCCGTAGACGGATTTTCGGAAGTATAAGTCCGGGTAATCACATATGTGGTATTGCCCTGCGCATCCTTCGATTGACTGTTGATCACAGTAGATTCTCCGGTAAATGCATTCTTATATAATACCAATATCTTGGTTGGCTTATACATAGTTGTCCTCCACCAAGAATCTTCCGTTGTGTTATATCGTTCTGCATTTGTTCCAAATGTTACCGTCTTTTTATTTCCCACTTTGTTATATACCGGATTTGAATCTGCATCATAAGTACAAGCGAGAATACCGGTCAGCTTGTAGTTCTTATCTGCCATGGAAACAACCACCTTACCACTCTTGCCGGAGAGACGTTTTCCTCTCTTTATGGAGGTAGACGATCCACCCTCTTTTAAACTTGTACTGTTCTTGTTCGTAGCCTTTCCAAGCTTAACAGACTTCACTATATCTTTCGTAGCCAACACCTTATAGGTCTTGGTATATGTGACCTTCTCCAGCTTTGCCGGTGTATATCTTACGTGGGTCTTTTTATCGGCACACTTTGCCAATGAAACAGGAACGTATCCTTCATCTCCATATGCATATTTTATACCATTGGCTCCCTGATAAAAGTCTTCCTCTGCCTGCTGACCACTGGAAACATAGGTAGCCGTTGTAACTACTTCGTACTCATCCTTTACAGGATTGTACTTCTTAACATCATATACATCTTTATGACTTACCGGATCCGTGTGTCCGTTCCCGATCGAATACCTTACCTGCACATATTCAGCCGAACTGATCTTGTAAGTGCCCGGTTTTTTAAATGTCAGC
>CAJOMI010000104.1 GCA_905235545.1 uncultured Lachnospiraceae bacterium
ATTTGATTCAAAACTGGCAAAGTACGGCAAATTTAAAAATGTCCGTAATTACATTGTTCTGGCAGGCGACAAAAATGAGGATATTGAAGAGAAGTGTGGATATTACGGTGAAAAACTCGTGATCGAAGCCCAGAGACTTGGATTCAACACCTGCTGGGTGGCGCTTACATTTAATAAGTCTGTTGTCAAAAAAATACTGCAGCCGAAAGATAAATTGTGTATGGTCATTGCACTTGGATATGGTGAAACACAGGGCGTGCCGCACAAAGGGAAGACGATAGAAGATGTTGTGGCTTCCAAAGGAAATATGCCGAACTGGTTCCGGGAAGGCGCGGAAGCAGCGCTTCTTGCACCGACGGCTATGAATCAGCAGAAGTTTAAAATGGGCGTAAAAGATGGAGAGCCGGTTATTTTCATCTCCGGATTCGGATTCCACACCAAGGTAGATCTGGGAATTGTGAAATATCATTTTGAGACTGCATCGGGAAGAAAAGTGAAAGAATGAAGACCGGGCTTTCCCGTAATTCGGGATTGCAGGCGCAGACAAGAAGGTGCAGAATAGAATGCTTACAAATGGAAAGAAATGGGTGCTTTGTATTGCAATTGTGATTTTTGCGTTGACGGGATGCGGCAAGGGAAAAGCATCCCGGGAAACGGAAAATGATTCCGGTTCTTTGGAGAACCGGAATGCCGATATCAGCGCAGAGCTGGTGTTTCGGCAAAGAATGGATCTTCAATATGCAAAGGAGTTTACGGTAGATTGCTATCAGGACGGATATACGCTGCTCTCGGTGACGGATGGGGGAAGATATCTTGTCGTACCGGAGGGGAAAACAGCGCCGGAAGATCTGGAAGAAGGGATTACGGTATTACAGCAGCCGCTTGATCACATCTATCTGGTGGCCTCCGCTGCAATGGATATGGTCTGTGAATTGGGAAGCGAAGATGCCATTCGTTTTTCGGGCCAGAAAGCAGACGGATGGTGCATTGAAAAGGCGGAAGAGGAGATGCAAAAAGGTAATATTCTCTATGCGGGCAAATATAATATGCCGGATTATGAATTGATCGTATCGGAGGGATGTTCGCTGGCCATCGAGAATAACATGATTTCCCATTCGCCGGAGGTGATTGAGAAACTGGAAAGTTTTGGGATTCCGGTATGCATTGACCGATCAAGCTATGAGGAGCATCCGCTTGGAAGAGTAGAATGGATTAAATTTTACGGTGTATTGTTTGGCAAAGAAGAGGAGGCAGACCGTTTGTTTGGTGAACAGACGGCTATTTTAAACCGTATCGCTGCGGACGAACCTTCCGACAAGACAGTTGCGTTTTTCTACATTACGTCAAATGGAATGATAAATGTCAGACGATCATCGGATTATGTGCCGAAAATGATTGAGCTTGCCGGTGGAAAGTATATTTTTGATGATCTGGATTCGGAAGAGAGTAACCGTTCCACGTTGACCATGCAGGCGGAACAATTTTATTACGGAGCGAAAGAGGCAGATTATCTGGTCTATAACAGCACAGTGGATGGAGAAATCCGGACCGTGGATGAACTTCTTGCAAAAGAGAACACGTTGAAAGATTTCAAGGCGGTCAAAGAGGGAAATGTCTGGTGTACCACAAGAGATTTATATCAACAGTCCATGTCACTGGGAGCCATGATGGAAGATTTTCACAATATGCTTTTGGGAGAAGAGAAGGATATGCGGTTTTTATATCCGTTGGAATAACGCATAGAGCGTTCTTTAAGCTGTATTCCATGAGAGAGGAAGGTGTAATATATGAGGGGAGATACGGGAAGGATGCGTCCGGCAGTGGTTCTTTCGTTGCTGGGAATCGGAACTCTGGTATTTCTTTTTTTTAATATTGTATTTGGCAGCATTTCCATTTCATTACAGGATGTGATCCGTGTGTTTGCAGGACAACAGATTGACGAGACAACGGAAAATATTATCATGGAAATCCGCCTTCCGAGGGCTGTGGCAGCAATGATTCTGGGTGGAGCGTTGGCGCTTTCCGGATATCTGCTCCAGACGTTTTTTCACAATCCGATCGCAGGCCCCTTTGTACTTGGCATATCTTCCGGTTCCAAGCTGGCAGTGGCACTGGCAATGGTCTTCTTTCTTGACAGATCCATTCGTGTCACATCGGCAACTCTTATTATAGCAGCATTTTTGGGTGCAGTGGTCTCTATGCAGTTTGTGCTTGTGATGTCAAAGAAGGTGGACACTATGTCCATGTTGGTGGTCTGCGGTGTTATGATCGGATATATATGTTCGGCAATCACGGATTTTGTAGTGACCTTTGCGAGTGATGCAGATATTGTGAATCTTCATAACTGGTCAAAAGGAAGTTTTTCCGGCATGGCATGGGAACATGTTATCGTGATGTCTGTCGTTGTGACAGTGACGATGATGATCGTGTTCTGTCTGTCGAAACCGATTGGTGCTTATCAGTTGGGTGAGAATTATGCCGGGAATATGGGAGTTAATATTCGTGCGCTTCGTATTTTATTGATTCTTCTGTCCAGCATTTTGTCGGCATGTGTGGTTGCGTATGCAGGTCCGGTTTCTTTTGTGGGAATTGCGGTTCCCCATCTGGTCAAATATCTTATGGGAACCAACAAACCAATATGGATGATACCGGCTAGTTTCCTGGGAGGGAGCATATTTTGCCTTTTTTGTGATCTGATCGCGCGAACTGTATTTGCACCGACAGAGCTCAGCATCAGTTCCGTGACTGCGGTGTTCGGAGCGCCGGTTGTACTCTGGATCATGGTGGATAGAAGAAAAGAGAATGGATGCGGGACGAAATG
Source organism: uncultured Lachnospiraceae bacterium (assembly GCA_905235545.1). Classification (GTDB taxonomy): domain Bacteria; phylum Bacillota; class Clostridia; order Lachnospirales; family Lachnospiraceae; genus CAG-590. Next base: position 2,822 of record CAJOMI010000104.1, read on the forward strand.
ATGGAGAAATTATATTTTCGCACGGAACAGTTAAGTGTGGGTTACAATGGACAACCGGTGGTCAGGGATATCGGGATTGGTCTTGAAAGGGGGCAGATCCTTACGCTCATCGGACCGAACGGGGTCGGTAAATCTACAGTGTTAAAGAGCATTGCAGGTCAGTTGTCTACTGTAAGCGGTGTGGTATGTATCGGAAATGAACAATTGAATAAAATCGGAAGAGAGGCGCTGGCAAAGAAACTGTCCGTCGTATTTACAGAGAAATTAAAAGCGGAGCTGATGACCTGCGAAGATGTGGTGGCGACAGGCAGATATCCGTATACCGGGAAATTCGGAATTTTGCGGGAAGAAGATCGAAAAGTGATTGAGGAAGTGATGGAGCTGGTGCACGTGACGGAGATTCGGGGACAGGATTTTGAAAAGGTCAGTGATGGGCAAAAGCAGAGAGTTATGCTGGCAAGAGCTTTTTGCCAGGAACCGGAGGTTATTCTGTTGGATGAACCGACGTCTTATCTTGATGTGAAATACAAACTGGAGTTTCTTTCCATTCTGCAGAAGATGCGCGAGAAAAAGGGTGTGACGGTCATAATGTCCTTGCATGAACTTGAACTTGCGGAGAGGATATCGGATCAGATACTTTGTTTGAAGGGGAAGTATGTGGATCGGTACGGTACGCCGGAGGAAATTTTTGAACCGGGATATATCGGTCAGCTCTTTGACATCACAGCGGGAAGTTATGATGAGGAAAACGGGAGCATGGAATTGGAATCTCCTGCAGGAGAAGCGAAGCTCTTTGTGATTGCCGGGGATGGCAGAGGAAGAAGTCTGTATCGGAAACTGCAGCGGGAAGGAAAGGCTTTTGTGACGGGAATCCTGTATCAAAATGATTTGGACTATCCGGTAGCAAAGGCATTGGCTGCTGAGGTGATCGAGGCGGCAAGTTTTGAGCCGGTTTCACAGAGTATTTTGGAAGAAGCAAAGAGGAAAATAGATGCCTGTGAGAGGGTACTTTGTACACGGGAACATTTTGGAAGTCTGGACACAGCAGGAAGAGAACTTTATGAATATGCGAAAGGACTCGGGAAACTTTAACTCAGTCGGAGAAATCCCCGACCTCTAAGCGATAGCGAAGGTAGGGGTTATGACAAGTTATACTTAAGAGGGGTACAAGAATATGCTATATGGCATTTATCATGAAAGGGCAAAAGGATGAAAAAAGGAGTATTACAGATTTTAAAAGGAATCGGCTATTTTTTAGGCTATTTTATGGCGCAGATCGTAGTCACTTTTGTTATCGCAGTGGGATATATGGTGAAACTTACGGCAGATATGACCATACAGGGTGGTCAGATGGATCAGGTTGCGTTTTCCAATCAGTTGCTGGAAGTGGTCTTAAGTAAGGTGACATTGATCTCTCTGTTATCGAATCTGCTTTGTTTTGCTGTTATCGCACTGGTATTTTTAATCCTCAAAAAGAAATGGTATCAAGAAGTCAATCTGAAACGGTTTTCGTTGTCATATCTTCCCTATTTACTCCTGTTGGGAATCGCACTGATCCTGATGGTAAATTTTGGTTTGGAATTGCTCCCGCGATCGGTTTTGGAGGCGTATTCCGAACAGGCGAGTATGATCGGAGATGATACCTCCTTGATTGGTATCATAGCGGTCGTGATCGTTGCACCGGTTTTTGAGGAGATTTTTTTCAGGGGATTGCTCTTGTCTACTCTGCGGAAGGGGATGTCGACGGGGTTGGCCATCTTCCTTTCGGCTGTAATCTTCGGTGTGGCACACGGACAGATTTTATGGATGGCGTATACCTTTATCGTTGGTCTGGTATTTGCTTATGTTGTGGTTAAGACGGGATCCATTGCAACGTCCATGGTATTGCATATAGTGTTCAATTTCTTCGGAGATATAGTGGGGCGTTATATTCCGGAACTGTCGAATAGCGTGAATGCAATTCTGGCCGTGGTGGGAGCGATTGGTGTAGCTGCTATTCTTTTGGCGCTTCGCAATCAACAGAACGCGGAAGAAGCAACGGTCGATGAACAGGCGCTTTCGGAAGAGGAGGATTTGCATACCATTATATAATCACTTGAAGGAGTATCGGGCAAGGCTCGGTGTCAACCAATAGGAGATGGGGGGAGCTTGTGGGTACGTCCCGTCAGACGATCAGCCAGATTGAATGGGGGGGGATTATTCGTCTTCGGTCACATTGGCACTGAAGAGTGTTGCCACCTGTGGTGTAAAAGTTGAGGACATATTTGAATATGAGGAATAAAGAAGAAAGAGAACATAAATTCAAAGTATGGAAAATGAAACCGGAAGGGGATAGATTATGGAACCGAATGAGATCAGAAAATGGCTCCTTTCGCAGGAAGATAAAACGTATGGGGAATTTCAGAGGAAACTGATCCCGGGTATTGATCCGGAAACCATCATCGGGGTGCGGACACCGGTGCTGCGGAAATATGCAAAAGAGTTGTCACAATCGAAACAGGTATTTGATTTTTTGGAGGAACTTCCGCATGTCTATTTTGAGGAAAATCAACTCCACGCATTTCTTCTTGCGGCAGATAAGGACTATGAACGATGTATAACGGGAGTGGAAACCTTTCTTCCCTATGTGGATAACTGGGCGACCTGTGACCAGATGTCGCCGAAGATTTTTAAGAGACATCTGCCGGAGCTTCTGGAATCCATAAAGAAATGGATTGCTTCTGACCGGACCTATACGATCCGGTTTGGCATCGGGATGCTGATGCAGCATTATCTCGATGATGCATTTTTGCCGGA
>CAJOMI010000105.1 GCA_905235545.1 uncultured Lachnospiraceae bacterium
AAGGTACCGTTTCTGAGCTGGTGGATGAACAATATATGTTGCCTGTATTTAGACCGTGAGGATATACGATCCGGGATGCAGATGATAAAGGATGGAACACAATTGATTCGCAGTGGACATTCGATGGTCATCTGTCCGGAAGGGCATCGGAATCAGGAAAAAGAAATGCTTCCGTTTAAAGAGGGAAGTCTTAAAATGGCCGAGAGAGCGGGTTGCCCTGTGGTTCCGGTCACGCTGATCGATACGGATCAGCTCCTTGAGGTACGACCGGGATTTAATATACGAAAGGGTAAGGTCAAAGTCATATACGGCGAACCGTTTTATATCAAAGATCTCCCGAAGGAACAGAAGAAAAAGGCTGGTTCCTATGCGAGAAGTATTATAGAAGATACCATGAAAAAAGAATCCGGGCAATTGCCGGAGAATAAATAAGGAGGATATATATGAATACCACATTAATAGTTACGTTGATTATTCTTGTCGTTGTGATCGGCATTTTCGTTGCACTGTATTTCGTTGGAAATAAGATGCAGAAAAAACAGATGGCGCAGAAGGAACAGTTGGCAGAGGCGGCACAACAGACATCCATGTTGATCATTGATAAGAAGGTGATGAAATTAAAAGAAGCCGGTTTGCCGAAAGCCGTATTGGAACAGGCGCCTAAGAGATATCAAAATGCCAAGGTGCCGATTGTAAAAGTAAAAATAGGACCGCAAATCACAAATATGATCTGTGATGAAGCAATCTTTGATGAATTGCCGGTCAAAGGTGAAGTAAAAGCCATGGTGAGTGGTATCTATATTGTGGGCGTCAAGAGTATTCGCGGTAAGAAGAAAGTGACGGAGGAACAGCCTCGTAAGAAAGGTTTTAGAGAGAAAGTTCGTAAAAAACAAAGAGAGTTTCAAAAAGAGTTTGAACAGGAAGAACGGACCAGAAAGGAAGAGAAAGAAGCAAAAGCTGAGCAGAAGGCAAAGAAAGAAAAAGCCAAGAAAATCACACATTAAAGCAAGAGAAAAGAGTTTCGCCAAAGAGTATTACGGGCGAAACTCTTTTTTTACTTTATAGGAAACTTCGTCTCCTATAAAGCAAAAACGCTCCGCGGGATGCGCACCTCGCGGAGAAGAAGTTAATTGCCCATACACAGTTGCCGAATATGCTATATGTTTTACCATGTAGGGCTATCTGCAAACACCGGTACTTAACGATTGACGACCATAGGAGTCATGAGAGTTTAGTACCGGTGCGTTTAAAGTTAAGCGAAATGCCTGAGACCTTAGCGAGGTACGAGCTTAGTTCGAAGGTATGCTTTAGCTCGTGCCTGAAAAGGAAAACATATAGCATATCCGGCAACGTCCAGCTTAAGTAAATGACATTGGCTCTGAATAGTTACATATTGCCAATATATCAATTTTTTTGGATTTTGTTTTGTCAAATATTACAGAATTTTTTTGTAAATTATTTTATCAGATGAAAAATATGAACAATTTATGACCAAAAAAATAGCACTATATAGAAAAAATAACATCCTTTTTTAAGATGGTCAACTGTGTAGAATGATGTTATTCAATTGGACAGTTGCATATTAATCTTTATTTCTTTAAGGAGGTAAAAATGAAGGTGTTTCAAAGAAACAAAATGAGAAGAGGAATTGTCGCGGCGATTCTTCTGACAGTTATCATGATCATTGGAGGTGTGATACTTCCTGCAATTTCGGGAAACAATTTGCAGGTTGTGCACGCAGCAGAAACAACAATTCATTCTATGGAGTATTACTCTGCGAATGATGGTCCGGTACTCACTGCATCCGGAGTTGGAGAGGCAAGTTATGGTTTTGTAATGCCGATATTCAACGGCGGCGAAGCAACCTGGAAGGATGTAGCGGCAGATTTGTCGGTCAAAGTAAAAGATGGCGGTACTTATAAGGACATTGACAGTGTGGATCGGTTTGTCTACAACCAGAATTGGGGACATTGGAATGATGGCGGATTCACAGGATATTGGTTTAAGGTGTCTGAGACAACCGAATTGCAACTGTATTCAAAGGCAAATGGGGTATCCTTGGATTACAGACTGGAGTTTACCAATGTAAACAAGACAACGATTCAATCTATGACGGCAACAGACGGACCTGAGTTGACAGCAGGACCGACAGGCAGCGTTGGATTTACGTATCCTACTTTCAACGGAGATTCATCTATTCCGTATGCTGCAGTTGCAGATGATTTAAAAATATCAGTAAAGACATTGAATTCTTCCGCTTGGGTTAATATTGACAACAATGCGGCAAGCGGATGGATCTATGATCAGAATTTTGGACAGTTCACAGATGGACCGGGTGGATATTGGTTCACCTTGACAGAGAGCATCAACGTGAAACTGGAGTCCAAATCTTCAGGGGCATCCCTGATCTATACGCTGAACTATGCAAAAGCAGCGAGAAATTCATTCAAGATCACTGCGTATGATGATAAAACAACCTATGAAGCGGATGAAAGTGGTGCGATTGGAATCCCGCTTCCGAAGATAGACGGCAATCCGGCTTATCAGGAGGATCTGGAAAACTTTGTATATGAGATCAAGATCAACGGAAACTGGATAGAGTTAGGTGATTTCAGCAAGAGTACATTTGTGTATTCCGGCAACGGTTATAACAAAATGTCTGACAAGAATCAGTGGGGTTACTGGGTAGACTACATTTACGGTCTCTGGTTCCAGCCGATTCAGCAGGACTATGAGCTCCGCATCGGATATCCGGAAAACGGGAAAAAGGGTGGAGCGATCAATAACAACTATGTAAATTACAAATTTATCGGTAACCCGAACGCACTGAGACCGGAAATGCCGGATGATGATTTTACACTCGGCAATCCAAATAATCCGAATCTTGACGGATGGGATCTCGTATTTAACGATGAGTTTTCCGGTAACAAATTGGATACCGGTACCTGGAACTATGTGACAGGATATTATATCAATGATGATCCGGGCACATGGGGATGGGGTAATAATGAGTTAGAGCATTATACCGACTCTGAAAAGAATGTGTATGTGGCAAATGGTAACCTGAATCTTGCAGCTTATGATGAGCCAAAGTCTTTCCCGCAGGATCCGAATCGGGTAGCACCGTATTCTTCCGGAAAGATTACATCAGAGGGCAAGTTCTCATTTAAATACGGAAGAATCGACTTTAGAGCAAAACTTCCGACCGGTAACGGACTGTGGCCGGCACTTTGGTTATTGCCGGATGACGATACCTATGGTACATGGGCAGCTTCCGGAGAGATTGATGTCATGGAAGCAAGAGGAAGAATTCCGGGTGCCAGCAGTGGTGCAATCCACTTCGGCGGAACATGGCCGGCAAATACCTATCTGGATGGTGGTTATGTATTTCCGGAAGGACAGACCATTGACAGTGATTATCATATGTACAGTCTTGTTTGGGAAGAGGATATGTTGAAATGGTATGTAGACGGTAACCTTTTCTTCTTCGCAAACAGTGATCAGTGGTACACAACAGCATCCAATGCAAAGGGTGCACCGTTTGATAAAGAATTTTACATTATTATGAACCTGGCTGTCGGCGGATGGTTCGATGGTGGTATCACACCAAATCCGGGCGATATTCCGGCAACCATGCAGGTAGATTATGTTCGTGTGTACAAGGCAAAGGGTGACACCAAGGCCACCTCTTCCGGTTCAAAGGGAGCAGGCGGTGAGACCGGTACAACTACCGGCAACAATGACAACAATGACAACAATACGACAAAGCCGAGCGAAGAAAATAATAACCAGAATACTTCTGTTACCGATCAGGTGGGCAATGCACAAACCGGTCTTACCAGAAAAGACGGAAGCGTTGAGTTCTATGTAAACGGAGCTACTTTCGCAGATGTACACTACAAAGTAAACGGTGGTGCACAGATCAACGTGGCAATGAAAAATGCCGGCAACGGTAACTTTACTTACACGGTAGACGGATTGAAGAACGGTGATAAGATTGAGTATTTCTTTACCTATAATCCGGGTAACGGCGCTTTGGATACCGAATGGGCAACTTACGAATTAAAGGAACAGTCCGGTAATACGGGCTCTGCTGCTTCCGGTAACACAACGAATAATTCCGGTAATAATGCGGGTACTGTTGCATCCGGAAAAGGTGTCACACTGTATACGGATTCTAATTTTGGCGGAGCATCCGCAACCTTCGGTGTTGGCGAGTACAATATGGCAGATATGCAAAACGCAGGTATTGCGAACGATACCGTATCTTCCATCAAAGTTCCGCTGGGTTATAAGTTGACGGTGTTCTGGGATATTGACTTTGGCGGAAACGCACAGGTTTATTCCGAAGACAGCGCTTTTGTAGGAGCGATCTGGGATAATCAGATCACATCCTTTATCGTAGAGGAAGCAAGTTATTACATCGAAAATCAGCACAGCGGAATGGTGCTGGATATCGAAGGAGGCAATAAAGATAACGGTGCCAACCTGATTCAGTACACCCGTAATGGTGGACAGAATCAGCAGTGGAAGGTTGCCGAGGCAGAGAACGGCTATGCAAAGATTACCAGTGTTCTGCATGGCAAGGCAATTGATGTAGCAGACTTGTCAAAGGAGAACGGTGCTAACATTCATATCTGGGAGTATGTAAACGGTGATAACCAGAAGTGGCAGATCCGCGCTGTTGGAGATGGCTATTACAATATCGTCAATAAATTGAGTGGTCTTTCAATGGACAATGACGGATGGTCTACAAAAGCCGGAGCCAACATTATTCAGTGGGCGCTTGGTAACAAGCAGGCAAATCAGTTGTGGAAATTTGAACTGGTCAACGCAGACCCTGCAAAGCCAGTCGGAAAGAAAACAGATAATAACAATGCCGGCAATTCCAATAATTCGGGAAATACCGGCAACAATAACAGCAATACCGGCAATAATTCTCAGGGTTCCCAGTCTGTTACCAATTATGCAGACAAGCCGGAACTCAGAAAAGATATTGCGGCTAAGGACGGACAGATGTTCTTCCAGTTTAACAACAAGACAAATGGTAAATATAAGAGTGATCAGATTTACTGGTGTATTTTAGGGTTCCATCCGGAGACCGGAAAGTTGTGCTATGTCGATAAGAACGGTAATCTGGTTCCGGCAAATGCATCCCTCAACACGATTTCCAAGGGTGACCGTAAATGTGCAAACGTATTCTACACATTGGCAGATAAAGATTATGTATATATGCCGGACATTGTATCCGGAAGAATGTACATCAGTTATGGTTCTCCGGTTTATGTGACAATCAATGAAGATGCAAACGGCAATGTTGGATTCGCTGGTCCGGATCTCAACAATCCGTCTGATCCGAATCAGGATGTACTCTTTGAGTTTGTTGAGTTTACGATCAAAAACGGTGAGTATTGGGGAAATACAACAAGAGTTGATTTCTATAGCTTCCCGGTTGTAAGCCGTCTGGTAGGCGATGGCGGATTTGTATCCACACCGGGTGATGCCGATCACTATGACAGAACAGTAGGAGATATCGGTACACGTGATGAAATCTTTAAAGCATTCAAGAACGAAGT
>CAJOMI010000106.1 GCA_905235545.1 uncultured Lachnospiraceae bacterium
AATTGCTACTTGCTCATGTTTTAGCGGTCCTCAGATAAAAATGTGCATTTGTGCAAGCACAAGCACATTTTTACCTTTTGACCTTGGCATCATATTATTGATATTGACAGGACTGTCGGGGCTGTGGCAGTCCTTTTTTGTATTATAGGAAAATATACAATATACACAATACATTAAGGAAAAAGCAATACTTGATTGTTGAATTTACATATTATCCAATGGATAATATTGAATTAATTTTCGTTTTTCTCTTGCAAAGATGAATATGGATGAATATTATGAAGACAAATGAAGGCCTCATTGAAAAATCATTAAAATCTATTAAAAACAAGGAGGAAGTTTTACTATGAAAAAAAATGTACTTGGAAGTATTGTTGTATTGATTGCAGCTGTTTTAGTCGTATTGGGTATGGTTTTTCCGTTCTACAGCGTTGAATTTTTTGGTGAATCCATGAGCGCAAGTCTTATATACGCAGACGGTGTCAGTGTGGTTGGTGTGGTCTGGCTTGTATTTACAGGGTTGACGATTCTTTTTGCGCTGATTGGTAAAAAGGTGCCAACTGTTATTTTCGGCATATTGACAACACTGGGCATGTTGTTATCTTTCGCATTGAACAGTTCCGGACTTTCTGAATTGGAAGGATTGGCAGAACTTGTAGAAAAAGGTAACGGATATTACTTATCTGTGGTCGGTGCGATTGCAATGTTTGTTGCGGTTATTTTCTATGCAGCAACGACAAAAAAAGTAAAAACAGTGAAATAATGGAACACTCTTAAAAGAAACTAAAATACAAAAAAATACCGTGAAAAAGCGTCTATGAGTAAAATGTATACTTGTGGACGCTATTTTTTTTAAAAAAAATTTGCTTTACTGTCCAATCGGACGTATCGGAAGCTATTTTATTTTAATATAATGACATACAGAAGATGTGGAAAGCGATTTGCAGAATAGGTTGTTAAAGGAGTAGGATGATTATGTTTCAGTATAAGTATCCGGAGTGGCGCGTGAAAGATAAGAGATGGATTTTTTTGACAATATGTGTTATATTTGCGGCTTGTTTGTGTGGATGCGGAAGCGGGGGAAAGGAGCAGCCAATCTCTCTTACCATCTGGCATGTGTATGGCGAACAGACGAATTCACCGTTCAATGACATGATCGATGAGTTTAACCGCACGGTTGGTATGGAGCAAGGAATCAACATACAGGTAACCAAAGTATCGGATACGAATACCTTGCATGAGGCGGTTCTGGCATCAGCCAAGGGAGAACCGGGAGCCGGTTCACTTCCGGATCTGTTTGTGGCGTATCCCAAGACGGTGCTTTCTATGGAACAGTCTGATAATCTCGTGGACTATAGGGATTATATGTCCGGGGAACAACTGGAGGCGTTTATTCCGGAGTTTTTAGAGGAGGGGATGATAGACAATTCGTTGAAGATTCTTCCGATTGCAAAATCCACTGAGGTTATGTTTATCAACAAGACATTGTTTGACCGTTTTGCGACAACAGGCAACGCGCAACTGGAAGATCTTTCTACATGGGAAGGTCTTTTTGATACAGCGACCCGGTATAAGGAAACAACCGGACAATCCTTTTTGGCTGCGGATTATCATTTTGATTATTTTCAGGTTGGCGTTCAATCCCTTAAGGGTGATTTTTTTGATGATAACGGCATACGGTTGGATGATACATTTCGAAGAGTGTGGAATCCTTTTGCAGAAGCAGCAGTAGACGGAGCTGTCTGGCTGGAAAGCGGATATGCGACTGAGGCAATCCGGACAGGCGATGCCGTGGTAGTAGTTGCGTCATCTGCAGGTGTTTTATACTATGCGGATGAGGTGACTTACACGGACAATACGAGCGAACCCATTGAGATTGTTGTCAGACCATGTCCGGTTTTTGAAGGCGGGACGAAGAGTGTGATGCAGAGAGGGGCAGGTATTTGCACTGTTAAATCCACGCCTGAGCGGGAGCAGGCGGCCATGACATTTTTAAACTGGCTGACAGAGCCGGAACGCAATGTGGAATTTGTGACAAAATGTGGTTATATGCCGGTAATGAAACAGGCTTTTGAGGATTATCTTCCGAATGCAATTGACCGGTTAGAGGATCCGAAGTATAAAAGTTTATATGAAGCTTACCTGGAAACACAGGAAGAATATGAGTTTTATATACCTCCGCAACTGCCTTTTTATCTGGATGTTGAGACTCGATTTGAAAATAATACGCGTCAGGAATTGAAAGAAAAGGCGCTTTGCTATGAAGAAATTCTGAAAAGAGATCAGACAGATGCCAATACGAAGGAAGAACTGTTACAACAATATGTGAATGAGTCATATAATGATTTTGAAAAAGTGATGCAATAATGGATATTGATGCGAAATGGAGATACAAGCATGATGAAAGTGAAAAGACGAAACAAGCAAAAAACAAGAGGATATTTCAAACGGATATACTACGCTTTAAAAAATGAGGAAGACAGGGTCTATTCTATGAGAAGACGATTGATGACATATTTGCTTGTTATGACGTTGATTGCATTTTCGATTCTCGTGATCGCCTTGTTGGCATTGGAATTCATTTCCGATTCTGATACAAGGATTGAGGATGAACTGAAACTCCAGTTGCGGAATGACCAGCGGCAGGTGGGGACAGAGTTGGAGAATCTGGTTACGCGTGGGCTGGAACTTTCCGGCAATCTGGGGCGGGAAACACAACAGTTATTGACAGAGACACATATGGAATGTGAAGATCTGAATGACAATCCGGAGATGCTTGAACAGCTACAGGAGAAATATTATGGCTATATGAACACATTATTGCAGGTATCAGAGGCAAGTGGAGTATTTTCCATCGTGAATGCGACCACGAATACCTCTGTTTCGGATGCGGATGATTCTCGCAGCTGTTTGTATTTGCGGGTAAATAATATTGATCTCTCGGACAAAGTGAGTAAGGAGACTAATTTATACCGTGGTATTCCGAAAGTTGGCAGGCAGAAGAACCTTAACCTGAATAACCAGTGGGATTTAGAATTTGACACGTCCGCTTTGCCGGAATATAGGGCGATGATCGCATCAAATACAGACGATGTTGTAGCGGCTTATCGGTGGAAAGAGCGTACCGGGTTACCCAATATGTGGGAAGAAGCGATGTTCCTGATGTTTCCGTTTGCCGGCTCGGATGGTACGGTATATGGTATTTGCGGATTGGAGATTTCTGAGGCATTGTTTACATTATTGCATCCCACCATCGAGAGTGAGTTTGGACAGATTGTTACCGTGTTGGCTCCCGTGGAAGAGGATGGGCTGCATCTGGAAAAAGGTCTGGTGGGAGGAACACAGGGGACATATCTGACAGATTGTCAGGTGTTGAAGGTAGCCTCAAAAAACAACGGATTGACGTATTATACCGGGAAAAATGAGATTTATGTGGGAATCCAGGAAGAATTCTCTATGGCAACGGAAGCCAATGGAGAGGATTGGATGTTATGCGTATTGCTGCCAAGATCAAACTATCGGAAATATGTCGAGCAAAACCGTTTGATCAGGATTCTGATCGCAACACTGTTTTTGGCGATTATGCTGGTGCTGGCATTTTATATTTCCCGTACATATGTGCAGCCGATTTTGGACGGACTCGAATCGATATGGGATGATGAAATGGATGAAAACAGCAGAACCGGATATTCGGAAATTGATGATTTGATCATGCTGTTAAAAGAGAAAAATAAAGATCAGGAGGTCATGGAAACAAGTAATCTTCCACCTGAGATTAGAGAACTTTTTGATCGGTTTTTGCTTAATGTTACAACGCTGTCTCCTTCAGAGAGCCGGATAATGGAACTTTATATGGATGGATACGAAATCAATGAAATACCGGATGCCCTGTTTGTCAGTCTTGCGACGGTTCGGAAACATAACCGGAGCATTTATAACAAACTGGAAGTGGCATCCAGGGATGAGATGATGTTATTTATTGACCTTTTGCGCCGATGTGGCAGACTTTATGAATTACGAGAGGAGTTAAAGCAGAAAACAGGTATATTAGAGATATCAGACAAAAGTGCGATCAGGTTGTAACTTAGGATGTATCATTCAAAAGCAGCATTTACATACCCCAAAAAATTTGTGTGTTGAATTTAACATTAGGATTAGGTATATTATAATAGGAAAGTGAAGCCGAAGGTGGCAAAAAGGATAGAAAGCGGGACAAACTATGTTAATGATCAACGGAGAACCGATTGAAGCGGCAGGTACAGAGGGGATGACACTGGCTGCATACCTTGATAAAAATGAATACAATATTCATCGAATCGCGGTCGAGCACAATGATCGTATTATTCCAAAGGCGGAGTATGATGAAGTTGTGCTAAAGGATGGCGATGTGATTGAAATCGTACAGTTTATGGGTGGCGGAGCGTAAGAGATGATTTCATTGGAGCAGGAAAGAAGGAGCATGATTATGAAGGAAAAAGATACATTTATATTAGGCGGAAAAGAATTTCATTCCAGATTCATTCTCGGATCCGGAAAGTATTCGATGGAATTGATCAAGGCGGCGGTAGAGAATGCAGGAGCGGAGATCATCACTTTGGCTGTTAGAAGAACCAATACAAAGCAGAGCGAGAACATACTGGACTACATTCCGGAGCATGTCACTCTTTTGCCGAACACTTCCGGGGCGAGAACGGCGGAAGAAGCGGTGCGGATCGCAAGAATGGCGAGAGAACTCGGATGCGGAGACTTTGTAAAGGTAGAGATCATGAAGGACAGCAAGTACCTTCTTCCGGACAATGCAGAGACGGTAAGGGCGACAGAACTTCTCGTGAAAGAGGGATTTGTCGTTCTTCCGTATATGTATCCGGATCTCTATACGGCGAGAGATCTGGTAAATGCCGGTGCGGCAGCAGTGATGCCGCTTGCTTCGCCGATTGGCTCGAATAAAGGGCTTGCGACCAAAGAATTTATTCAGATCATAATGGATGAGATCGATCTGCCGGTGATCGTGGATGCGGGGATCGGCCGGCCGTCCCAGGCATGTGAGGCGATGGAGATGGGCGCTGCCGCAATCATGGCAAACACGGCGATTGCCACAGCGGGAGATATTCCTGCGATGGCCGGAGCATTTCGCAGTGCGATCGAGGCGGGACGTGCAGCATATCTTTCCGGACTTGGAAGGGTACTGGAGAGAGGTGCATCCGCATCGGATCCTCTGACCGGATTCCTTCGGGATTAGTGTGTATAGAGATAAGATTAGGAGATGCTTCGACATGGAGGAAAATCAATTTTTTATAGATTCAGCCAGATTAAATGAAAAGACGCTGGAGAAAAAACATCGTGTGGAACAGGATCCGTCTACACGGACCAATCACATGGAATATATGGAGGGGATGGAACAGATCTCCTCGGATATACGGGATAAAGTCGAGAAGGAAATGCAGAATTATGACTATGACCGATACACGGAAACCGATGTGAAACGTGCGCTTTCACATGAGGTATGTACGGTAGAGGATTTCAAGGCACTTCTTTCTCCGGCGGCACTCCCT